>NZ_JAUCAP010000008.1:0-62301 GCF_030361045.1 Lentilactobacillus sp. TOM.63 | reverse complement strand
AAAGTTGAATTAGGTAATTTATCCAACTACAATTCCGCTAAGGAATTGATAACGGCTATCAAGAAGTGGATAATCTATTACAATAGCAAACGAATACAAATGAAACTAGGCGGCACAGCGCCGATAAGCTATCGACTCCGTGCCGCCTAGGAAAGACAAGCAAATATTTACTTTAACTTTTGGGGTACACCTCAATAGCTATTTTTCCGTTCCACTCTTTTTGATTTTTCTTATTCGATTGGCGTTTCCAGTGAGGGCCCTCAAATTGCTTGTCAGGTTGATAACAGTACCCCGAATTCCTAGGAAGTTTCCTCTTGTGGTTCACGAATTTTAGCCAATGCATCATCGATCTGGCCTAAAACGATAGCAACATTCTTAGAGTCGCTTAAATCGTATTTCTGGAGATCAATTTTGATTTTAGGACTGACATCGTATTCTTGATACCACTTTTTGTAGGCCGCCCACATTTTGAAATAATATTCTTGGAGTTCTGGATTGTCATCAAACTGTTCGTATTCACGACCGCGTTTCTTGATTCGATACTTGATGGTGTCAAAGTCGCTGTCCGCATATACAAGCAAATCTGGGGCTTTCTTGGGCAACTGGTCAAGCTCATTCATCATGTTGTCTAATAACTTTAAATAAACCGCTAATTCGGTATCGGTAATGTTGCCTTCAGCGTTGTTTTCTCTGGTAAAGAGGGCATCTTCATAAATTGACCGATCAAGGACATTGTTGTCGTTACTCAGTGCCTGCTTGATCATTGAAAAGCGTTTGTTTAAGAAATAAATCTGTAGTAAAAAGCCATATTGTTTTTGATTTGAATAGTAAAGCGGTAGTACCGGATTGTCGCCAACTGGTTCAAAAAATGCCTTGGTTCCTAAATGTTCTGCAATTTTTGCCGTTAACGTTGTTTTTCCGACACCGATCATTCCTGCTGTGATTATCACCATGGTAGCCCCTCTTTTAATAAAATTACAAGATATAGTGTATCACAAATTATGGAAACACAATATACATATTTTTGTCAAAAGTCAGGCGAAATTTTCAGGGAGCAGTAGATTAAGTAGTACAATGTAGGTATCGAGTTAATTGGAGGGAATTCAATGTATAAAGCGGTTGTTTTTTTTGATCTGGATGGCACACTATTTGATAATCAAAAGAATGTTTCTGATGACAACATTGCAGCAATTAATCAGTTACGAGAGAACAATATTCTGCCTGTAATTTCAACTGGCCGAAATATTTTTGAAATTCAATATGTGATTGACGCTACCGGTATCAATTCATTAGTCAGTGCGAACGGTAGTTACGTTCAATATCAAGGGAAAAAGCTAAAGGCTGAGCAAATTAGTGATGAGGTGATTGAAGAGATTTTAGCATTTGCCAAAAAGCAGGGCGATGTGATTTCATTTTATAACAATGAAGAATTTGCCCTAACAGCTGAAAATGACTTAACTAAAGTTAACTATCGGCTGTTAAGATTGACGCCGCACGTTGAGCCGGACTTTTACAAGACTCATGAAGTCAATTTCTTGAACGTTTTTAATTATGATAAAGATAAACTGTATCAGGATGAATTCAAGGGTGAATTGTCATTGGTTAGAAATAATCCTCGCTGTTTAGATACGATGAAGTGGGGGGTATCGAAGCAAACCGGCATTCAAGCACTCTTGAAGAAAGCGCAATTAGGGGACATTCCGTCCTATGCTTTCGGAGATCAGCTGAATGATTTGCAAATGTTTGCTGAAGTGGATTACCCAGTCGCAATGGGTAATGGTCACCCAGATGTGAAAGCCAAAGCATCATTCGTCACTACTTCGAATGTGAATGGCGGAATTGTGAATGGGCTGAAGCATTACGGGTTAATCAAATAACTTACGACATGCAATCATTTAAGGGCTTCACCCTGAAATCCTCGTTTTGGATTTTGGGATGAAGCCCTTAAATTATGGGATCAAAGCATCAATTGTCCCAGTTTTCCAAATGGATTGAATTAGTCCATCTGTTTTTTAATGTTAACCAAGGTCATTTCACTGGTATCAATAAAGTTAACATCTGCATCCTTCAAAATTGTCTTGTCACCAATTCCAATGGAAGTTTCCCCAGCGGCGTTAATTGATTCAACTCCAGCGGCAGCATCTTCGACTCCAATGCATTGTTCTGGTTTCAAATTGATCAGTTCGGCACCTTTGAGGTAAATTTCTGGATCTGGTTTGCCTTTGCTCAAAGTTTTTGGATCCACAATCTTTGGAAAATAATCAGTCAATTGTAGCTTCTTCAAAACAGTAGGAGCATTTTTTGATGCAGAAGCTAATGATAACAGATAACCACCATCTTTAATTTCATCCAGGAATTCTTTAATCCCCGGAAGAATATTAGCTGGAGTCATTTTGTCAACCAATTTCAAGTAGTTTGTATTTTTTTCCGTTGCAAGATCAACCTTCTGATCGTCAGTATAGTGGTCTTGTAGATTACCTGCTTTTAAAATCATTTCAAGAGAATCCATCCGGCTGATTCCCTTTAAGCCATCTTCAAGTTCTTTGGACCATGGGGCACCCACCTTGTCAGCAACTTGATGCCAAGCTTGGCTGTGGAAAACCGAAGTATCCGTAATTACACCGTCGAGATCGAAGACAAAACCTTTAATATCTGAAAACTTTGCCATTGTAGTTCACTCCTAATCTTATTTGTAAGTAATAACAGTTGGCTTGTTCTTGGATAATGAATAACCCTTGTCACCAACCTTGATGTGACTGCTTGAATCGGCAGTCACATTGATTTTATGATGACCGATTTCAAAATTGTACGTGATGCCTTGATACGTTTGCTTAAATGAAAGCTTACTCCAAGTGGTTGGAAGGTGCGGGTTGATGGAAACCTCGTCGGTGTCAAACCGAACCCCGCCGTAACACTTGGTTTCAATTTCAAGCGTAGCACCCATGACGCCAAGGTGAATACCTTCAGCAGTGGTCCCACCTTGAATATCATAGTAATCGGAGAACAGGGCGGTTGAGAACAATTGCCAGGATTGATCCATATTGCCATCCATTTCATCCAGAACTGAATAAACAATTCGTGAAAGGGTGGATCCGTGAGTCGTTCGATCAAGGTAAAATCTTAAGTTGGTGGTGAAGTAGTTGGCAGGCAACTTGTATCCAAGTCGGGTAATGACGTTTTGAACTTCATTAAATGGTAATTCGTAATAAGCCATCAAAGTGTCAGCTTGTTTGGCAACTTGATAGGAATCAGGTGACTTACCTTCACCCTTTAACAATCGATCAATTCGCGATATATCACCGTACTTCTTCTGGTAAGAATCAAAGTTGAGCTTGGAAAGATTGAAGTAACCGGAAAATTGACCAATGATGCCTTCTTCGTTGATATCGAGACGAAGTTTGTGGGCAATATCACTCATTTGATCAAGTAAACTATTGTCTGTTTGAGCTTTTTCATTGGCAGATTTGATTATCTTAGGATCTTCATAACTCATCAGCTCTGCGACTTTATCGAATAACCAAGAAACCATGATATTGGTATAAGCATTATTAGTGAGGCCGTGATCATCAGAGTTTGGATATTCTTCGTGGAATTCATCTGGTCCCATAACGTGATGAATATCGTAACGATCATCTTTTTTATCGTAGCTCGCCATGCTGACCCAGAACTTGCAAATTGACAATAACATTTCTAATCCGTAGTTCTTCATGAATTCGGTGTCGCCAGTTAGATGAACATAATTAATGACATCGTAGGCAACTGACAGTGAAACGTGACGCTGCAAGCGACTGTTATCCGGATCCCATTCACCACTAACCGGGTTCAAGTGAACAAATTGTGATTGTTCATCCCCATACATCCCTGACTGCCAAGGATACATTGCTCCTTGCTTGTCTTCCGAGGCGGCGTATTTGCGCGCTTCACCGATTCGATTATAGCGATATAACAAGCACTGTTTAGCAATTGCTGGGTAATGAATAGCATAAAACGGTAGATCAAAGGTGACATCCCAGAAGATGTGGCCTCGATAAGCTTCACCGTGCAAGCCACGAGCGCCGACTGAGGAATCTAATTGACCAGAAGCCAAGGCGGCACTTGTCACAAGCATATGGTAGATGTTAACCCGGGTCAGTTTTTGGCTGGTCATATCATTATCAATTTGGATATCTGAATTCTGCCAGACGTTGCTCCAGAACTTTTGACTGTCGGCGAGGGTGTCATTGAACGAAGAAGCGTTCAGTTCCTTTTGGGCAGGTTGTTCCAAGTTGGCATCCTGAGTTTGGCTGGTAAATACTGTGACACATTTTTCAAATACGTACGGTTTCTCAGGTTCTACTTGGATATCCAATTTTTGCTGGATTTGTTTATCTTCAGTTTCAGCTGAAATTAACTTGGTGGTATCGATATCTTTGCTAGAAAGCTTAGAATTAATCACAAAGTTAACGTGGGACGTCTTGGTTTGACCAGTTAACGAAATCTGGTTATCGTGGGCAGCCATGCCAATGACGTCGATATGGTGTTGATCGAAATCCTGATAGCGCTCAACATTGCCATTAATAACAGTCCCGTCAATTTTTGAATAAAGTTGAATGCTCCCAGAAAAGTTGATTGGTTTTAATTCATACTTGATGGAATAACGGTGCCAATTTGTCATATTGGCAACTTTGGTAGCCCGAACTTGCAAAATGTGGCCAGTTGATAATTGAATATGCAAGGTGGTTGTTAAAACACCGGTTCGCAAATTTAAGCTTCGATAAATATCTTGAATATCTTCTTTTTTAATTTCAAACGGTTGTTGATGATCCACCCCAAAACTGATGTATTGAGCATTGGGGAGGTTTACTAGATCTTCGTTGACAACATCCCGACCGTTAATTTTGGTTGTGAGTTGATTGTAGACACCAGCAACGTACATCCCAGGGTAATTATCCTGGTTGGCGTTCGCTTCGACATACGCACCCCGCAGGCCAAAGTAGCCGTTACCGATTGTCAGCATGGCCTCTTGCCCGTAGTTACGCTTGCCGCTGTACTCACCATAATAATCAAGGTGCCACTTCAAATATTCCTGCTTTTCTGCCACGGCCTTTTCCAAACCAATATCTTGAACCTTATGCAGGTTAACGACCGGAATATTCATCATGTTGGCAATAGCCAAGCCAATATCGATCTTTTGGTGATTAATACCGATGATCGTGTCTGAGAATTCATAGTTCAATGAATTCTCGATAATTGCTGCATCAATTGGCAACCCAGTGAGGGCAGCCTTAATGTTCTCAAGATTATCGCCAATTGAAAATTTGGGGTTGTAGGTGATCATAAACTTCCTAAAAGGGGGCTTATTGGAATTCTCTGAATAATTGATTTCCATGACCCCATCACGAGCCCTTATCGCAAACGTTCTCATAACAAAACCTCTTCTCAAGTATTTCCATTTGTGAAATCCATCTATAAGTCAATTCTAGTTCATGTAGCGGGTAATCGCAATTAATTCGGGGTTTGAAAGCTATCTGAGCAACGCCCGACGCTGTCATTTTTGCTGATTTTCTAATAGATCTTTGATTTCTGAAAGCAGGACTTCTTTGCGATCAACACTAGGGGCTGTCGGTTGCTTTTTGACCACCCGGTTAATGATTTTGATCAGGATGAAGACAACGAAGGCGATGATGATAAAGTTGATGACCGCGTTTAAAAATGCCCCGTATCGAAAGGTGGCCTGACCAATTGTAAGGGCTAATTTTGAGAGGTCAATTTTACCCAGGAAAATGCCGATGAATGGATTGATAATGTTGGTGGTTAGGGATGTCACAATTGAGGTGAATGCCCCACCAATGATGACCCCAACAGCTAAATCAATAACGTTGCCTCTTGAGATAAATTCTTTGAATTCTTTTAACATAAGTCTTAATCTCCTCGCAATTTTTATGATATGGTATGACTATCATTATATCGACTGGATCTTCTTAAATACAAACCAGAGCTACGCCAACTTAATTTTTAATTCGACTACTGAAGTATGATATTATGATGTAAGTAATTTCAAAGGAGTAAGATTTTGAAAAATAAGCGTACGATTTTCACGGGAATTGTAATCGTCCTGATTCTTTCGATTGCTTTTTATATCAGTCAGCAGGTTGATCACTCAATGCTGTTATTTGTCGGTATTTGGATCGTTGCAATCATTCTAATCAGAATACTGTTAACCCCACTGGTTGTGATGATTGTCAGGTCACGAGATGCCAAAAAAGAGCAGCTTGAAAAAACAAAAATGGGTGCAGGCCAAAAGTCCATCGAGGATCACCAAAATAATTTTGACGACTAAGGAGAATTTTATGAAACGACATGTGCTTAGAAAGCGATTAATATCATTGGTTTTGGGATTAATTGTCTGTGGAGGGACATTGTATGTTGCCCCAACAGCTTTTGCCGCAACAACCCAAACTTCTGAAGTATCTGATTCTAAGCAACAACTGATTGATATTGTATTGAAACCAAAAAGTCAGACAAAGTTGCTGAATTTTGTTTACGATTCGGTGGATCCATCAAATCGTCATTATCGTAAATTCGTGACTTCAGGACAATTTGCGAGCTGGTTTGGTCAAAGTACCAAGCAAATTACTCAAATTCGAAAATATTTGAAAAAGCATCATTTGAGGGCCACTGTGTATCGGGGTAACCTCGTGATGGTCGTAAGGGGAACAACTAAAAATGTTGAGAAGGCATTCAAGGTCAACTTGGTGAACGTCAAAGAAGACGGGGTTCATTACCAGAAATCTAAAGGGGCGCCAAAGCTGCCAAAATCAATCTCAAAGTCGGTTTATGCTGTTTTTGGTTTGTCAACTTATTCACCTTTTTCATCAACCCAATCTGGAATAAAGCTCTCTTCCTTTTACACGGCCGCTAAATCAAGCAATAATCAGCCCGCTAAGTATTCTCCAAAAAAATTTGTTCACCGATACAACTTGTCATCTTTGTATGCTGGTGGATCAACCGGTCGCAGTAAAACCATTGGCATCATTTCATTTGCCAATTTCCATCCGAATGATGTTTACCGGTACTGGGATGGTGAGGGCATCAATGTAAAAAGTAATCGCTTGAGCGTTTATCGGACGAATGGTTATAAGGGAACTTGGGACGGTTATGACGAAACGACCATGGATGTCGAGCAGGCTGGTGCCATTGCGCCAGACAGTAATATTAAGACATACCTAGCCCAATCGAATATCACGGGGATGGTCAACTCGATTGCAGCAGCAGCTGGTCAGAATGTCGTTGATTCGCTTTCACTGAGTTGGGGTCAAAGCGAAGCACAAGTGGCTTATGAAATTAAGCAGGGAATTACCCCACGAAAATATAATCAAATTTTAAATCTCTTGTTTGAACAAGCCGCAGCCCAAGGCATCAGCGTGTTTACTGCCAGTGGTGATAATGGCGCCTATGACGGCATCACGACCGGCATGACAAAAGGATTGTCGGTTGATACGCCATCAAATTCGCCGTATGTGACGTCAGTCGGGGGGACGACCTTACCGCGGACGTATGTGGTTAACAAAAAGAAAGTGACGATCCCAACAGAGCGCGCTTGGGGATCGGAATTTCTTTATCCAAACTATATCCATCAGCGGTTCTTTAGCCAAATGGACATGATTCAGAGCTACTTTTCTGGTGGTGGCGGTGGTTTTAGCCAATACAACGCGACTCCTAAATATCAATCTGGATTCAGCGGGGTTGGGACTTATAAAGCAACTCAATTGTGGACATTTAAAAATGGTCAGCCAGTTCGACTGAAGCATCCTAAACAGGTGAGTGGTACAAAGTCTGGGCGCAATTTGCCTGATATTTCGGCTAACGCTGACCCATTCACGGGTTACAGTATGTTCGTCACTCCCAAGAAAAATTCTGGGGCCAAAGGTGAATGGGAAGTTTCTGGTGGGACAAGTGTCGTTGCCCCTCAAATGGCGGCCGCAAGTGCTTTGATGTCCAATAATTCTGTCGGGCGGCTTGGCTTTTGGAATCCACAGATTTATAAATTTGCCGCAACCAGCAGTTCGCCATTTACCCCGTTAGACAGTCGAACGAATAACACCAATCTTTATTACACGGGGCAACCTGGTAAGCTGTATAATCAAGCTACCGGTCTCGGTACTATCGACTTTACAAAGCTTAACCAGGCTTTTAACGGTTAACAAGAAGGAGAATGCGCTATGAACGATGAATCACGAAAGTTAAGCTTCGGTGACTATTTTGAACGGACGATGGTTTTTGTGGGCCTGTTCATTATTGTGGGCATCGTCCAGTTGCCACTTCAGCTCATTATCCTCGGTCATTTTTCAAACTTGATCAATTTGTTAATTGGAGCGTTGTACTTGATTGGCTTCGCAGTTGCGATTGGAATTGCGCTTTATATTTTCAAGCGCTATGCTCGGCCAGCTACCAAGCTGCAATTAACGGGTAACAATATTAAATGGATTGTCTATTCCTGGTTGGCGTTCTTTGTGATCGAAATTGTCTTAGGGATGCTGAATCAAGCAGTTTACCACGTTAATCAAACGTCTAATAATGAGGTCATTCAAAAGATGATGACCAGTAGTCACTTAACCCTAGTGCTAATGGGGATCACAGCGGTGTTCTGTTCGCCAATTTTAGAGGAGCTGGTCTTTAGAGGATTCTTAATTGGCGCATTCTTTAACGCTAAAAGTTTTTGGGCTCCAATCATCGTGAGTGCGGTGATCTTTTCTATGGCCCATATGGAGACAATCAACGTGATTAGTTTTCTGACTTATGCGCTGCTTGGTGGCATCCTTGGGTATTTGTTTGTTAAAACTCGAAACATTAAAGTGTCAATTGGATTGCATTTTTTAAATAATTTAATTGCAGTTGGCATGATGATTGCCCAAATCGTCATGGTGAATTGATTGTCTAACTGTTTAGGTCAGGACTGGTAACTTCAGTTTCTGGCCTATTTTGTTTGATTGACGGATCTTCATTAACCGTGCTAAATTGAGTTTAAATGAATTTGAGGTGGATAAGATGGGCTTAAATGTAAAACTATTAAACGATGTATCAGATGGTCTCAAAGGGGCGAAAAACTTAATCACAGATGTCCCTGGTGTCAGAGTGGGGCAAGTGACCGTGGATGATCAGGATGTCCATTCCGGAGTGACGGTGATTTTTCCTCATCCTGATAATTTGTTTCGGAATAAGGTTCCAGCCGCTTCATACGTCATTAATGGCTTTGGCAAGAGTGTTGGCTTAGTTCAAATTGACGAGCTTGGGACAATTGAAACCCCAATTGTGCTGACCAATACGTTTGGAGTTGGCACCGCCGTCAACGCCCTTACTAAAATGATGCTGACCGAAAACCCGGAAATTGGCGACACAACCAGTACCGTGAATCCCGTCGTAGCCGAATGTAATGATGGGGATGTCTCAAATATTCGCAAAATGCGAATCACCGAATCAGATGTGACTGAAGCCCTTAACGGCGCAAGCGATGTCTTCACTGAAGGCGCGGTTGGCGCTGGCCGTGGCATGATGTGCTATGACCTTAAAGGAGGAATTGGTTCAGCATCCCGGGTTGTCAAAGTTGATGATGACCATGAGTATACAATCGGAGCTCTTGTAATGAGCAACTATGGGTTTCTCAGTGATTTGAACATCTTTGGCCAACCAATTGGTCAACCTTTGGCCAAAATGCTGGCAGCTGATAAGAATAGAGAAGAAAAGGGATCAATTATCACCGTGCTTGCCACCGATGCTCCATTAAATGCCCGCCAACTCCGGCGATTGGCTAAACGGGCTACTGTTGGCATCAATCGGACTGGTGGCTTCATTGGGAATGGTAGTGGTGAAATTGTCTTTGCCTTTTCAACAGCCAATTTAGTGAGCCATTTTCCAGCCAGCAATTTTGACACTGTGACGCGGTTTAACGACAATGCGATCGACGTCTTCTTTAGGGCAACTGCAGCGGTTGTGGACGAATCAGTGTTGAGTTCGCTGGTTCACGCAGATTCGGTTGTGGATCGAAAGGATTGGCTGCGGTTGAGCTTTTGTGATGCAGCTCGCAAACTTGCCAAGCAGCAACCGGAATATGCGGACATGGTGGCAACTATTTTTAGCCAATTAGGAGTCAGTTAATGAGTTCAAAAATTTTATTAAATGCAGAAAATATCAATCAAAATGCATGGGGGGCAATTAACGGCTGTGAGGCCGCAAGTATGCTGGCGGGGCTCCATTACCAGCATCACGCCTTTGATATCAATTACGGTCAATTTCTCTTGGAGATGCCGATTAGCAACGATGCCAATCCGTATCGGGGCTTTGGCGGGTCGCCGTTTAAGAACCAAAAGGGGAAGTTTGAAGCTATTTTTGTCCGACCACTCATTTTGTGGGCAAGTCGGTACGATCACCTTCAGGATTTAAGTGGGGCTAATCCAGAATGGTTGTATGAAGCGGTGAAAGCAGGCAATCCGGTATTAACATTTGTCACGGTTCACTTCGCCGATCCGGAATGGGAGCAGTATCCATTTGGCAAGGTTCCCGTTAATAATCATGCAGTGTTACTGGATGGCCTTAAAGCTGACCAAGTTCATGTAAGTGATCCGATCGATGGGAAATACTGGTTGTCCAAAGATCAATTCGAAAGAATCTACAACCTTCGTAGAATGGCAATAACGATTTTGAAATAAAAGTATGAATTATTCGGGTCTTTCTAAATAGTATTAGAAAAGACCTGTTTTTTTGTGGTTTTTATGCTAAATTAGGAACTAAGCTTTGTTAAGAATTGGACAAATCATTGAGGAGTGATTTTATTATGAAGTTATCGCATAGTGTTGCTATGTTAGCGGGGGTTACCAGCATTTCGTTAATTCTCGCAGGTTGTGGGTCCAAATCGAGTCAGCAGAAGAAAACAATTACAACATCGACTGATTCAGAATTAACAACCGTGGATTTGTCAAAAACGACAGCGGTTGGTACTTTTAATGTCCTGAATAACGTCGATGAAGGTTTATATCGACTAGGCAAAGACAGTAAGGTTGAACCGGGAATTGCCACTTCATCAACTATTTCAAAAGATGGTAAGACCTACACGTTTAACTTGAGAAAGAACGCTAAATGGAGCAATGGTGATCCAGTTACCGCCAAAGATTTTGTTTATTCATGGCGGCGGACGTTAAATCCAAAGACCGCTTCTCAATATGGCTATCTTTTCTCAGGAATTAAGAACGCCGACAAGATTCAGAATAAAAAAGCTGCGGTTTCCTCACTCGGAATTAAAGCCGATGGCAAATACAAGCTCACCGTTACTTTGGAGCAACGGATTCCTTACTTCAAGTTGTTAATGGGATTCCCAGTCTTCTTCCCTCAAGACTCCAAGACGGTTAACAAGTATGGTAACGATTACGGCACATCGTCTAAAACCCAAGTCTATAACGGACCATTTACGTTAACCAAGTGGACCGGGACAAACTTGAATTGGACCTTAAAGAAGAACCCTAATTATTGGGATAAGAAGGCCGTTAAACTCGATGCCGTTAAGTTTAGCGTTGTCAAAGATCCTTCAACCGGTTTGAACTTATTCAACCAGAAGAAGCTTGATATGGCACAATTGTCAGCTACTCAAGCTAAACAAATGGGCAACAAGAAGGATATGGTTTCTCGAAAACAGTCATCCTGTTACTACATTGCGCTGAATCAAAAGAACAAGGCCTTCAAGAATTTGAAGATCCGCCAAGCAATGTCGATGATTATCAATCGAAAAGTATTAGCTAATAAAGTGGTTGGTGGCGGTGCCATGGATACTGATAGTTTCGTTTCCAAAGGATTAGCCGTTTCACCTCAAAACGGGACTGACTTCACCAAAGACGTGACTGCTCCGGCATCAATGACTTACAATCCAACCAAGGCAAAGCAGCTCTTCAAAGAAGGGATGCAGGAAGTTGGCCTTAATTCATTGCATTTTACTTTGATGAATTCAGATTCCTATGATCAAAAGCAACTGAGTGAATATCTCCAAAGTGCCTTGCAGAAATTACCGGGTTTGAAAGTAACTTTGAATAATATTCCTGGACGAGTTATTCTCTCAAGACAGACTGATCATCAGTTCACTGCAACGGTTGCTAACTGGTTTGCCGACTTTTCTGATCCAATTACGTTCTTGAACATTTTAACTTCGGATAACCCAAGCAACATTTCACAGTGGAAGAGCACCGAGTATGATCGTTTGATCAAGGCAAGCAATAACGATGATGGGAGTAACGCGCAAGCTCGTTGGAACGATATGGTAAAGGCGCAAAACCTTGCATTGAAGGACCAAGCCATTATTCCACTGTATCAATCGGGGGAAAAATGGATGATTAATTCAAAAGTTAAGGGAATTGTTTATAACACAGCTGGTGCCAATTACAACTTTAAGAATGCTTACATCAAGTAGGAGGTAGATTGATTGGATCCAGTTATTAAGGGAATTGAAATTCAAAGTGCAGCCGTTCCACTCAAGCGCCCATTCAAAACAGCGTTGAGAACGGTGACCACTGCTCAAACTATCATTGTTAAGTTGACCGATAGTACAGGCAAAGTCGGTTACGGGGAGGCAGCACCAACCCCTGTAATCACTGGCGATACAATGGCAAGCATTAAAGAAGCCATTGACGTTGTGATTGGTCCCAAGATAATTGGTCAATCCTTAGTTGATTCTGAGGATTTAAAAGCGACAATTGACGGTGCAATGGTTCACAATTCCAGCCCCAAGGCCGCGTTAAATATCGCCGTGAACGATTTGATTGCCCAGCATTATGGTGTGCCGCTCTATCAATTGTTGGGTGGTCGTTCGGATACAATCACCACAGATTACACAGTGAGTGTCGGCACAACGGCTGACATGATTGCCCAAGCTAAAGCGCTGATTGCCGGCGGTTTTACAACTTTGAAGATCAAGGTTGGCAGCGACTCTGAAGCAGAGGATTTGGCAAAGATGATTGCCCTTAGAAAGGCAGTTGGTCCTGAAGTTAAGCTCAGGTTAGATGCAAACCAAGGCTGGCATCCAAAGCAAGCAACTTATATCATCAATAAGATGCGTGATTTGGGGCTTGATATTCAATTAGTCGAGCAGCCGGTTCCGGCATCTGATTTTGAAGGAATGGCAGACGTGACGGCGAATACAACCACTATGATCATGGCTGATGAGAGTATTTTTTCAGTAGCTGATGCTTATCGAATCATTCAGCTCAACGGCTGTGATATCATCAATTTAAAGCTGATGAAGGCTGGCGGGCTCGATAATGCCTTAAAGATTAATACTCTAGCCGAGGCTGCTGGCATTCCCTGTATGGTGGGCAGCATGATTGAATCATCGGTTTCAGTCACTGCTGCGGCTCACTTAGCGGCTGCAAAGCGCAATATTAAGTATGTCGATTTGGATGCATCAATGATGTTCTCTAGTAATCCCACTTCTGGTGGGATTATCAACGAACATAATCAAATTAAATTACCGACGATTGCCGGACTGGGGTTTGCAAAATAACCCGTCCTGCTCCCCAAAGTTAAAAATAGATTATAAACGAGGCTGAAGACAAACCATCAAGTTTGACTCCAGTCTCGTTTTGTATTGGATTTGGATTGTTGTTAGGGTCAGTGGTTATCGTTCAAGAAACTGCTAATAAGTGTTATCATAAATAAAAACGAATGGAGGTGCCCAGATGGAAACAAGAAGGGTTAAAGTTCCTGTAGCAACTATCTGGAAGTCTAAAGAATCACCAAGAAAAGTGGATCGCCCTGCCTTAGAGGGTGATGGCAAAACTTGGGCCGATCAAATGAGCGATCAAGAATCGATTGACCTTTCAGAGAAAGATTTATTGGAGACTCAAGCTTTATTTAACGATGAAGTGATTATCGATCATTTTGATGGAGATTGGGCTAAGGTTTACGTTGCCAGTCAATCGGATGATTCTGATTCACGAGGTTATCCAGGATGGGTTCCGACAAAACTATTGAGCGCTAAACAAATCGTTTACCCACCGGTCACTGCAACGGTGAGAATTGCCGTTAGGACCGCTAATTTGTATAACGAAAATAAGCAACCAATTCTAGAATTGAGTTTAGGGACAGTTCTTCTTCAAACCGGGACTGATGGCGACTATTTTGAAGTTGTTTCCCCACTTGGAAAGGGCTACATTGACAAAAAAGCGGCTGTTTTCCCATTTGTTGGCCAGAATGCCGGTGAGACAATGGTTCAAATGGGACGTCAATTTTTAGGGATGCGCTATCTTTGGGGTGGTGTCAGTTCCTATGGATTTGATTGCTCGGGATTTGCTTATACGCTTCATCGAGTTTTAGGCTTTGATATTCCGCGGGATGCTGATGATCAGCAAGAATCAGGATTGCCATTATCACCAGAAGAGATTTTACCTGGTGACTTAGTATTCTTTGCGTATGATCATGGTACTGGTTACGTCCACCATGTTGGCATGTACATTGGCAACGGGCAGATGATTGAGTCACGAACACCAGGTGCGAAAGTTGATATCGCTGACTTGACCGAGCCAAAGTTTGCTTCAGAGTTTGCGGGCTTTCGGAGATATTGGCGATGAGAACAGCTTTTCACAAGCAGGTGTCTAAGTTGTTGGATGTCGATTGGTTAACGGTTGGCACGATGATCAAATTGGATGGTCAAATTGTTTATGAGAAAAATGCTCAGGACGTTTTCCCATCCGCTTCTTTGATTAAATTAGCAATTCTAAATGAAATTTTGGATAGTCAAGTTGATCTCAATCAATCAATTGTTGTATCTGGCAAGAAGCCGGTAGGTGGGGCAGGTGTTTTACAACTACTTTCCCAAGCTGACTGGCACTTAAGGGATTTGCTGGCCCTTATGATTAGTGATTCTGATAATTTTGCCAGTAATATTTTGATTCACCACTTCAGCACGAGGTCGATTAACCATTATTTGGAAGATCATCATTTTCAGACTACTCGGCTTAATAGATATTTGATGGACTCTCACGCGTTGGAGCAAGGTGTTGACAATCAGACCAATGCAGCGGAAAGTTTGCGGCTGCTTGAAATGGCCTTAAGCCACGGTGACATTGTGACGAATTGGTTTAAAAATCAGCAGTTTCGATATAAGCTTCCCGGTAATTTTGATGAGTCGGGTGACGCGATCCAAGTATTCAATAAAACCGGGGAAGGTAACCAAATTGATCATGATGTGGCGCGGTTTGTATATGGCAAGCATTCGCTTGAAATCGCGATGCTCACTTTGAGCACATCTGACCGGATGAATGTGATTTCGATTTTTAATCAAATTGGCCAGTTGGCAGCCGAAGAGTTGGAACAAATTGACGCTTGAATGGTATTTTAGGATAGTAAAAGGCTGGTATCAGGACGTGAATAGGTCTTGATACCAGCCTTTTTGTAATAAGCAACTAGTCAATTTTACGATTATATTGATCGAGTTTCTTTTCAATCATTGCAATGGATTCAGCACAATTTTCTTTATCAGTTTCCTCTAAGTCCAAGATTTCGAAGCACTTTTTAACATGGCCGAAGACTTCTTCTTTTTCATCTTCAGCCATCTTGGTTAACTGAATAATGACCGTTCGTTCATCTTTTTCACTCCGATTACGTTTTATCCAGCCGTGGCTTTCTAGACGCTTTAACAGTGGGGTTAGTGTCCCGCTATCCAAATTAAGATGGCCACCTAATTCTTTAACCGAAAGCGGTGCATATTGCCATAAAGTGAGCATAGCAATATACTGAGGGTAAGTTAAATTGAATGGTTTTAAGACGTTCTGATAGAAATGATTGAATTTCTTGTTTGCTGTATAAAGTTGGAAACACAGTTGGCTATCCAACTGAATAGGCTGTATATTAGGCATAAGTTTAGCTCCTATTAGTTTATATATAATATTATTGTAAGGTATCTCAGAATAAAAGCAAGAAGTAGATTTTTAACTATTAAATTTTGAACAATCTTTTTACCGTCACGGGAGGAATAAAATAATATGAATATAGGTCGATTGAGGTTTAGCACGTGGTTATTTATGATTACCGTTGTTTCAATGATTGGATACATAGGATACTACGGATTTTGGTTCCTAAAAGGTGAACCTAAGTTTCATGGTCAATTATTATTGTTAATTGAAGTTTTTGTTGGAATCTTAATTGCTATTTTACCATTTATCATTGAAAAATTTGGGTATTTTTACTTTCCTCAAGTTGAATTAATCTTTTTCTACGTGTTCCTCTATATGTCGATTTTTCTGGGATCCGGACTGCAATTTTATGGTGTGATGTTCTGGGATAAATATGAACATGTTTTATCGGCCATGATGTTGGCAGGGTTGGGCTTTTCTATTTTCCAAGGATTACTTGACTCTAGGGATAATTCACGAAGAGCACCATTTTTGATGAGTCTATTTGCCTTTTCGTTTGGGACGGCTTGTGGGGTCTTCTGGGAACTGTACGAATTCACCGCAGACGGTTTGGGCGGTCTTAATTTGCAGCGGTACGAAGAAGCTGGAAGAATGCTCATCGGTCGGGCAGCCTTAATGGATACAATGACTGATCTGATTGCTGATTTAATCGGGGCTTTCTTGATGGCATTAATCGGTTATTTGTTAATGAAACGCGATCCGAGTGCCAGTCGTTACTTAATTTTTAAATCAAAACACCAAAACTTCTTTTCAAGTTCGTACTTTTAGTGTAAAATTAAACTTGTTGTTGCCCCGATGGCGGAATTGGCAGACGCGCAGCGTTCAGGTCGCTGTTTGAGAAATCAAGTACAAGTTCGAATCTTGCTCGGGGCACTAATACAGGTTAAATAAATCGCGTTAATTCACTTTAATTGAGTGGATTAACGCGATTTATTTGTATCATTCATTCTGCCCCTAAACGGTCAATTAAGTCCTTATATATTGGATAGTCAGCAGCCAAATCAGCTTTATGAAATAATTCAAAATCGTGGAAGTCAAATCCAGGCGAGACCATGCAGCTTACGACAGCAAAAGAATTTGGGTCGGCAACTTCTGACGCAAAGATCGTATTCTTAGGCACTCGAAACTGCAGCTGTTCCCCATGGAGAATGTCACTGCCAAGCTTAAAGTTGCTATACTTGCCAATTTCATCAATACAATGGATTATAATTGGCTTACCCGCATGGAAATACCATAATTCATCATGATTGAGCCGATGAAAGTGAGAAGGGCTTCCGTAATCGAGTAGGAATAGAATTGACGTGTATCGATAGCGGTCACCACGACTTTCAGGTGCAAAAAACGTATCTTCACTATGGTAAAGTTGTTTATACGAACCACCTTCTGGGTGTGGTTCTAAATTTAACTGTTTAATGTAGTCTTGTTTCGTTATCATTAGGGATTCCTTTCTAAGAAAAATGTGATGTTACAAATGAATTGATTTAAATTATAGCAAATCACACATTTTGGTCACTAAGCTTTTTTATAATCTGTAAGTTTGTGATTTTGTATATATCATAAAGCTTATTAATTGCATTTGATTTATAAACGTTGCATTATAGTAGGTGTAGTGAAGTTGATTGCGCTTACAGGATTTTAGAAAGGATGATCAGCATGTATGAGAATATTTTAGTACCACTTGATGGCAGTAGGAATTCGCAGCAAGCTCTTGAAGAAGCAGTCAAATTAGCCAAACAGTTTAATTCAAAACTCAGTTTGATCACAGTCATTAACAACACCAATTTCTATTACGGCGCTGGTGGGACAGGATTGCCTGCAAATATGTACGACGATCAAAAAAATGTTGCTAATAACATTATTGATGAAGCTAAAAAGTATGTTGATTCACAAGGCGTTAAGTATGAAACAGCCGTTGACATTGGTAACCCCAAGAACATTATTACCCATATTTATCCGGATCAACATGGCATTGATTTAATTGTCATTGGTAAATCCGGTGTTGATGCATTGAATCGGGTATTGATTGGTTCAACAACTGCTTATGTCGTTCGTAACGCCACAACCAAAGTGTTAGTTGTGAATGCTAAGGATGAATAATTTAAAAGAGGAACCAAATTGTTTCCAAAAAAATAAAGAGCGGATAGCTTATCACTATCGGCTCTTTTACTTTGTGTCTAACTATAAACGATCCGAAACCTTGTATGGTTTTTGAATCGCGTTTTTTTCATTATCGTGGGAAACAACATCGTCTGCCAAGAAAATATCAAAATCTTTGTTATCAACGCCGTGAACGACGAGGACTCGTTTGTTCTGATTTTGTTTTTCTTTATAAATTTGAGCAGTTTTGACAGCTTCATTGTGATCATGAAAGTTGCCAATTGAATCGCCCGGGTTAAAAAATACGATTTCATCCATAAATACCGCTCCCTTCAATGCTTTTTAACTCTTAATTAAATTATAACGTAAAATAATGCTAAAACAAAATTCAGCTATTTTTAATTTGTTTTCTTGGACCTTTTTTAAGAAAACATTATACTACTGGTAGCTTGGGTCGTTATCTGATAAAATAATAGGCGTTATGTTTTGATGAAGATTGAATTAGTAAAAGGGGAATAAGTTATGTGCGGATTTGTTGGTTACGTTAACCAAAAAGATGTTCCTGAAAATACAATTAATGATATGGCAGATAGAATTAAGCATCGTGGACCTGATGACGAAGCTTATTTTGCTAATAACGACGTGTCCATGGGATTCCGCCGACTTTCCATTATTGACTTAGCCCATGGTGGCCAGCCGATGTATAACGCTGACAAGACCAAAGTGTTAACGTTTAATGGCGAAATTTACAATTATAAAGAAATCCGGGAAGAATTGCGTGACTTGGGTTATAAGTTCCGAACAGATGTTGATTCTGAAGTCCTGATTTATGGTTATGAGGAGTGGGGACCTGCACTTCTTGACAAACTTCGCGGGATGTTTGCATTTGTGATCTATGATCAAAAGAAGAATGAGGTTTTTGGCGCCCGAGATCACTTTGGTATCAAGCCATTATACTATTATGACGATGGGGATTCCTTCCTTTGGGGATCAGAAATCAAGGCATTTTTGGAGCATCCAAATTTCAAGAAGGAATTAAACCTCAGACTTCTGCCAATCCATTTGAGCTTTGAATTTATTCCGTCTAGAGAAACCATGTTTAAGAATGTTTACAAATTACTTCCTGGCCAATATTTCCTTCACAAGAACGGCAAGACTGAAACCCACCGTTACTTTAAATTCAACTATGATCACATTGATAATAGTCAGACGATTGAAGGTGATGCCGATAAAATTGGTAAGTTGGTTGATGATTCTGTGAAAGCACATATGATCGCCGATGTTGAAGTCGGCAGCTTCTTGTCAAGTGGGATTGATTCCAGTTACGTATTGAATGAAGCAGCTAAGCTTAAGCCAATTCAGTCATTTTCAATTGGGTTCCACCATTCTAAATATAGTGAACTCGCTTGGTCGACAGAGTTTGCCAAAACAATTCAACAGAAGAACACGCCAATTTACATGGATGGCGATGACTACTTCAACTTCCTACCAACCATGATGTACTACATGGATGAGCCGTTATCAAATCCCGCTGCAATTCAGCTCTATTATCTGTCACGAGAGACTTCCAAGCACGTGAAGGTTGCCTTATCCGGTGAAGGAGCTGACGAGTTCTTCGGTGGTTATAACACGTATTTGGAAGCAATTCCATTTGATCGCTATCAGAAATACGTTCCCAAGCCGGTACGTAAAGGCTTAGCAGCAGTTGCAAAACGCCTGCCAAGGTTTCATGGTAAGCGTTTCTTAATGCGGGGCGCCCAACCGTTAAGTGAACGATATTATCGAGTTAATTATGTTTTCAACTACGAAGATCGAAATAAGGTACTGAAAGATCCGTCAATCAATACCGATTCCGGTGCATATACGAAGCACATTTTTGACGATGTTGCTGACAAGGATGAAATGACTCAAATGGAGTATTTCGATATTAACACTTGGCTTCCTTATGATATTTTGCATAAAGCTGATCGAATGAGTATGTGTAATTCACTGGAAGTTCGAGTTCCTTTCGTTGACAAAGAGGTTGCCAAGTTTGCGGAAACCATGCCGGTTAAGACCCGAATTACCCCAGATGAAACGAAGATTGCCTTGCGGACAGCCGCTGAACGGGAAATGCCTAAGAAGACAGCCCTGAAAGAGAAGCTCGGTTTCCCATCACCGATTGCCAGCTGGATTAATGATCCAAAATATCATGAACGCATCGTGCACGCGTTCCATTCAGATACGGGTCAGAAGTTCTTTAACACTGAACAACTTGACCGTTTATTAAAAGAACATGCTGAAGGTAAGTCCAACATGCAAAAAATCTTCACAATCTATACCTTCATTCTCTGGTACCAGGTATACTTCCCTGAAGATACCACTGAAAATACCGTTAGTTTGGTTCATAGAACACAAATTTAGAATTCGTAAGGAAATGGAAGGTGCATAAGTTGGCACAAATTACTCTTGACGAAGCTTTGGTGATTTTAAACGAACATCATTTATTAGTGAAAAGTCAATTGAGCAACTTAAGTCTCAATTTTAAGCAAATTGCGTACAATTCTAAATTGGTTTCAGGAAAAAGCCTGTTCTTTTGTAAGGGTAATTTTAAAGCAAGCTATTTGTTGGATGCTCAGAATCGAGGTGCGATTGCTTACGTTTCTGAACAAGAATTCACCAATGTTGCGATTCCCGGTATTATCGTGAATGATATCCAAAAATCAATGTCGCTGTTAAGTGCGGTATTTTTTGGGTTCCCGCAGAATCAATTGCCGACAATTGCGTTTACCGGAACCAAAGGGAAAACGACTTCGGCCTATTTTGCAAAGTCAATTTTAGATAGAACCTATCAACAAAAAGTTGCTTTATTCTCCACTATCAACACGGTGGTAGGGAATACTGCCAACGATGTTGTGAAGTCCAGTTTGACGACTCCAGAATCATTGGACTTGTTCACAAATATGAACGCTGCTGTCCAAAACGGGATGACACATTTGGTAATGGAAGTCTCTTCTCAGGCCTATAAGAAAAATCGCGTTTATGGGCTTCATTACGATGTTGGGGTGTTTTTGAACATTTCGCCAGATCACATTGGCCGAAATGAACACCCAACGTTTGCGGATTACTTACACTGCAAAGAACAGCTTTTGGTTAACTCTAATATTTGTATTTTGAATGCTGATGGAACGCACATCAGAGACATTTATTATGCTGCCAAGACGACGACCCAGCCAGAAAACATCTACATTTATGGTCGGGAAGCTGAGGTAACCGAACTTGGAATCCCAGTTGATTTTCAGTATCAATCACTGGAGGATTCGTTGACCAGTAACAAAATTTCGATTACTGCCAATACCAATCATGCAAAGAAGCTGGCTATTGATGGCAATTACACAATTAGCATTCCCGGCGACTACAATGAGGGTAATGCCGTGACCGCTGCAATTACGAGTGGCTTGATGGGGGCAAGCGTTGCTGATATCGAATATGGTTTAGCTCACACAACAGTCCCTGGCCGAATGGAAATTTATCCAACTAAAGAGCATGGGACCATTTATGTGGATTATGCCCACAATTATGGTAGCTTGCATTCCGTGTTGAATTTCATCAAAGAACAACAATCCAAGGGGCAAATTGTTGTGATCACTGGCAGCACCGGCGATAAAGGAATTGACCGTCGGGAAGGACTTGGAAAAGCAATTGGCGAGTTTGCCAATAAGGCTTATTTAACGACTGATGATCCGGCAACTGAGGATCCGAAAGTAATTGCGGAAACAATATCCCAACATATTGATCATGATAAAGTTGCAGTTTCTTACATTGCCGATCGTAAAGCTGCAATCACGAAAGCCGTGACTGAAAGTTTACCAGGTGACGTTGTGTTGGTTGCTGGCAAAGGACATGATGCCTTTCAGAAAATCAATGGTCAAAATGTGCCTTATGCTGGGGATGCGGCAATTGTTGCTAATCTCGTGAAAGGACTTTAATCAAATGGATAATCAAGAAGCGGATTTTACCCCAGTTCTTTTGGGGAGTGATTTTAATGTGTACGGAATGGCTCGCTGCCTTTATGAAATTTATGGGAAGCCGGTCAAAGCATTTGCTGAGGTTCAACTTGCCCCAACCCGTTATACCAAAGTAGTTGATCTCGAACTAATTCCAGGTTTTAGCGAGGACCCAACTTGGATCAATTCCATGAAACGAATTAAACAGCGATATGCTGATCACAATGAACCAGTCATTCTAATTGGGTGCGGTGATGGTTATGCTGAACTGATTTCCAAACATAAGTCGGAATTGGAAGATGTCTTTGTCTGCCCGTACATTGACTACGACTTGATCAAAAAGTTGAACGACAAAGAGAATTTTTACAAAATGTGCGACAAGTACGATTTGCCGTACCCAAAGACCAAGATCATCTCAAAGCAAATGTATGAATCTGGTGAGGATATCAACCAGCCATTTGGGTATCCAGTGGCGCTGAAGCCAGCGAATAGTGTTGAATGGCTGGATATTCATTTTGAAGGCCGCAAAAAGGCATTTATCATTCAAAGCGAATCTGAGTTTAAAGACGTGGTTGCTAAAAGTTATGATAACGGCTACACATCAGATTTTATCCTTCAAGACTTCATTCCAGGTGATGACAGCAATATGCGGACATTGAACGTCTATGTTGATAAGAATCACCAGGTTAAGCTGATGTGCTTGGGGCATCCACTTCTTGAGGACCCGTCTCCTTCTGCAATCGGTAATTACGTCGCGATCATTCCGGAATTCAATCAAGATATTTATGACCGCGTCCAAAAGTTTTTGGAGGAAATTAAGTTTACCGGCTATGCAAACTTTGATATCAAATTTGATACCAGGGACAACTCCTATAAGTTATTTGAAATCAACTTGCGGACTGGCCGGAGTAGCTTCTTTGTGACTTTAAATGGTTACCAATTGGCTGATTGGGTTGTTCAAGATTATGTTTTTGACTCTCTTAAGGACAAACCGACCCTTTACGCTAACCAAGATCGAAATAAATATTTCTTGTGGCTGGGCGTTTCAACTCAGGTCTTTAAAAAGTATGCAAAAGAAAACGAAGCCAAAAAAGAGGCGCTTCAATTGATCAATGAAGGCCGATACGGTGATACTTTCTGGTATGGTAAGGATAAGAGTATCAAACGTTTTGCGTTATACAAATGGATGTTCCATAACTACGCAAAGAACTTTAAGCGCTATTTCGTTGCCAAGTAAGGACTGATTATTTATGGATAACTTTTTTACAATTATTGGTGGCATGGGGACCGAAGCAACCGAAACGTTTATTCATCTTTTAAATGAACAGACACCGGCAACCAAGGATCAAGATTATCTCAATTACATCTTAGTTAATCATGCCACAATTCCTGATCGGACCGATTATATTATGGATCACAAGAAGCCCAATCCTTTTCTGCCGTTAGCAGCTGACATTAAGCAACAAAGTCAGCTTCAACCAGCATTTTTTGCGATCCCATGTAATACTGCCCATTATTTCTATGATGAGCTTCAGGCATTGACGACGATTCCAATTCTGAATATGCCGCATGAAACAATCAAGAAAATTAAGACCATGGTTCCTAATGCCCGCAAAGTTGGTTTAATTGCCACAAATGGGACACTTCATGACGGTATTTATGATAAAGAAATAATCGATGCCGGTTATGAATTGTTCAAACCCACTGCGGAAGTTGCCGATCAAACAATGGAATTAATTTATGATGATGTGAAGCAGAAGAATTATGTTGATGCCAAACTTTATCATGATATTTTAGCCAAAATGGTTGATCAATTTCATTGCGATATCGTCGTTTTGGGTTGTACAGAACTATCAGTTGCCCAACAGCGGGCGGGCGATCATGGTTATCCGGTCATCGATTCTCAAGATGTTCTGGCCAAACGCTCAATTGAGCTGGTTCAACAGCTGAGGAAGCAAAAAAAATAGCCAACTAATTAATAGTTGACGAAAGTTTGAATTGCGATGGCAATAGGAGTTGCAATTACCAATAGCCAAAGGAGCTTTGGGGTATAGTGAGTATCCTGTTTGCGACCGTATGCATTTTCACTGAGCGCGATGATCGCTAACGTCGTGACAGCACCAATAGCAACAATCAGTGGATGCCGGTGAAAAGAGCGAAGCGCAATCACAACTTGACTAATAATGATCATCCAGTAGAATAACCTGGAGATCATCATTGAGTCGATTACTCGTTTCTTGATCGGCCGGGTGAGACCCCAGATTAAGTTAACGAAAAAGACTGCCCAACAAAAATAGTTCAGTATAATCCACATTCAGAACACCTCTTTACTTAAGTATCAATAATCCGACCAGAAAAAGCAATATCTATTGCCGTTCTTTTACAAATTTCAAAACTTTATGACAAAGGTAATTTTGCGTGATATAATTATCTTTGCTATGCGGGTATAGTTTAGTGGTAAAATTCAAGCTTCCCAAGCTTGCGTCGCGGGTCCGATTCCCGTTACCCGCTTCGTAGTGTTCCTAGCTACGGATCACCGGATTGATGATCGAATGAGGTTGACATTTCTACTGTTAACCAGTTATTATACATCTGGTATGTTATATTTATTCAATGATAAAAGAGTAGTAGTTGGTTGCTGAATATCTAGCGAATTCGGGATGGTGAGAGCCGAAGTATTGAGTCAACGAAGCGCGCTTTTTAGAATAGTAATTTAATAAGTTGAGCGGATATTTTTATCAAATGGAGTGGTACCGCGGGTTTACTCGTCTCTTGCAATTTTTTGTAAGAGTTTTTTTGTATATTTATAGACGGAGGGAAATAGTAATGGATTATAAAGCACAAGTGACAAATTCAATTTTAAGTGTCTTGAATGACGAATTATCATCAGCAGAAGTTTATGAGAAGTTGGAACAACCTAAGACCCAAGCAATGGGTGACTTAGCATTTCCGGCATTCGTTTTAGCAAAGGTTTTGCATAAGGCCCCTAATCAGATAGCCGAGAATCTGGTTGGTAAAATTGACCAATCATCGTACGAAAAGGTTGAGGCTAAGGGTGCTTACATTAACTTCTTCTTAGATAAAGGTCAATTTAGCAATGAGGTTCTGACCGATGTCATTGAGCAAGGCGCCGCCTATGGTCAAAACGATCATGGTAAGGGTGGTAATGTGCCAATTGATATGTCCTCACCTAACATTGCCAAGCCCATTTCAATGGGTCACTTGCGCTCAACTGTTATCGGTAACTCAATCGCCAAAATTTTGGTTAAAAATGGGTATCATCCAATCAAGGATAATCATCTTGGTGACTGGGGAACTCAATTTGGAAAATTGATTGTTGCCTACAA
This sequence comes from Lentilactobacillus sp. TOM.63, assembly GCF_030361045.1. Taxonomy (NCBI): domain Bacteria; kingdom Bacillati; phylum Bacillota; class Bacilli; order Lactobacillales; family Lactobacillaceae; genus Lentilactobacillus; species Lentilactobacillus sp. TOM.63. Next base: position 36,942 of record NZ_JAUCAP010000008.1, on the reverse strand, counting down.
AAAATGGGGTAACGAGGAAGACGTTAAGAAAGACCCAATTAATAACTTAGTTAAGTATTATGTTAAGTTCCATCAAGAAGACAAAGAACATCCTGAGTTGGATGATGAGGCCCGTGAGACCTTCAAGAAACTTGAAGAGGGCAATGAAGAAGAGGTCTTCTTGTGGAAATGGTTCCGAAAAGTTTCCCTTGAATCATTCAATAAGATTTATGAAAAATTGGGTGTCACTTTTGATACTTATAATGGTGAAGCATTTTATAACGATAAGATGGATGAAGGAATTCAGATTCTTAAAGATAAGGGCTTACTTGTTGAATCCAGAGGTGCGCAAGTTGTTAACCTCGACAAGTACAATCTAAATCCTGCTTTGATTTTGAAGAGTGATGGCGCCACTCTGTACATCACCCGTGATATTGCCACCGCAATTTTCCGTGACAGAACCTACAAACCAGCTATGAACCTTTATGTCGTTGGTTCAGAACAAACATACTACTTCCAACAATTGAAAGCTGTCCTGCTTGAAATGGGCTTGCCATCAGCTGAAAATCTTCATCATATTCCATTTGGCTTGATTACCGTTAACGGAAAGAAATTATCAACTCGTTCTGGTCGAATTATCTTGTTGGACAAAGTTTTGGATGACGCTATCGATTTGGCTAAAAAACAAATTGAAGATAAAAATCCTGATTTGCCAAATAAAGAAGAAGTTGCCAATGAAGTTGGGGTTGGCGCAATTATCTTCGGTGATTTGAAGAACGAACGAACCAATAACATCGACTTTGTCCTTGAAGATCAACTGAAGTTCGAAGGGGAAACCGGTCCATATGTTCAATACTCACATGCCAGAGCCGAAAGTATTCTTCATAAGGCCAACGACATCGATTTCCATGGGGCGAATAAATCTCTTGATGACCCTGCAGCTTGGGAAACCGTTACTTCATTGAAGGAATTCCCTGACATTGTTAAGAGTGCCTGCAAGGACTTCGAACCATCAGAGATCGCTAAGTATTCATTGAGATTAGCTAAAGCATTTAACAAATATTATGCTCACTCAAAGATTCTGGTTGAAGATGACCAATTAGGTGCTCGTTTATCACTGGTTAAGGCTGTATCGATTGTGTTGAAGGAATCACTTAACTTGTTGGGAGTTAAAGCCCCAGATGCAATGTAATTTAAATATAAATGACTAAATGAAAGACTGGGAGTCCGCGTTTTGATCCCGGAAATTTAACAAGAAGGACCAATTATTCCGGATGTTGGAATGGTTGGTTCTTCTTGTTTAAATACCGTTATCGGCCATTTGAATTGGTTTTTCATCTCTTAAATCCTTTTTAAATTTTTACATGCCCCTCAAACCTGAATTTCATGTGTGATACAATGTGTAAGTATTTATAAAAGGAGCATGAGTATGAACAACAATTCAACCAAATCATTTAGGAAAAAGGCTGGACCTTTGTTTAGACGATTTAATCGCTTTTGTCGAAAGTATCATTTGGTTAAATGGTTGGTTGTTTTGTTCCTGAGTGTTGGATTGATGACGAGTACCTACTTAGTGTTCCTGGCTAAAACGGCTCACGTCCAAAATCTTGAATCCTCGCTTGCCAAAACAACTGAAATTTTTGACGCAAGTAACCATAAGGCAGGAGAACTATATGCCCAAAAAGGGACTTACGTTCAACTAAATAAAGTTTCGAAAAATATTCCCAAGGCCGTTCTTTCTACTGAGGACCGTAATTTCTACCATGAATATGGTTTTTCATTCAAGGGAATTGCTCGGGCAGTGTTTTTACTATTAAAGAACAAAATCTTACATCGTGATTATATCAGCGGTGGTGGGAGCACATTAACCCAGCAATTGGTCAAGAATGCGTATTTATCGCAAGAACAGACCATGACTCGAAAGCTCAAAGAATTATTCCTGTCAATTCAGGTCGAAAATGTTTATTCCAAAAAAGAAATTTTGACGATGTATCTTAACAACGCGTACTTTGGTAACGGAGTATGGGGCGTTCAGGATGCTTCCCAAAAATATTTCGGTCAAAATGCGATTGATTTATCGGTTCCCGATGCCGCAGTGTTGGCAGGGATGCTGACGTCGCCGAGTGCGTTTAACCCAATTGACCATCCCAAAGCTGCTAAATGGCGGCGCAACGTGGTTCTTCAATTGATGGTTGAAAACAATCAATTGACGCAATCGCAGGCTGATTATTATAAGAAAACACCGATTGTCTTGCGTGATACCTATGTTCGAAAAGATGGGTATAAATATCCCTATTACTTCGATGCGGTTATCGATGAGGCGATCAGCAAGTATGGGCTGACTGAATCCGAAATCATGAATCGTGGTTATCGAATTTACACCAATCTGAATCAATCCCAACAGCAGGCAATGCAGACAACGTTTAATAATAATTATTACTTCCCGGCAAATGCTGCTGATGGAACAAAGGTGCAGGCTGCTTCGATCGGTGTTTCTCCAAGTACTGGTGGCGTAACTGCCGTTGTTGGTGGCCGGGGTCAACACGTCTTCCGGGGATATAACCGAGCAACCCAGATTAGTCGGCAGCCCGGGTCGACCATGAAGCCCCTTGCGGTTTACACACCTGCATTAGAAGCTGGGTACAAGTTTGATTCAGAGTTGGTCGACAAGAAAAAGTCGTATGGTGCTAATCACTATACGCCGAAGAATTACAATAACGTTTACCAAGGTAAGGTTCCAATGTATGAAGCGTTGGCTCAGAGTATGAATGCCCCAGCTGTTTGGCTGCTTAATCAAATCGGGGTTAATCGCGGTTACCAATCTGTGAAGGACTTCAATATCCCGGTTACTAAGAAAGACAAGAACCTTGCTTTGGCACTCGGTGGGATGGACGGCGGCGTTTCACCCCAACAGATGGCTGGAGCCTATACCGCGTTTGCCAATGGTGGTAAAGTGGTTAAGCCCTTCTACATTCGTAAAATTGTCGACTCGACAGGTAAAGTTGTGGTGGACAACACGGCCAAGCAACAAGGTCGTCAAATTATGTCAGCTTCCGTTGCCAAGCAAATGACCAGTATGATGCTGGGCGTTTTCAATAACGGAACTGGCGTGGATGCGAAGCCTTATGGGTATCAAGTTGCCGGGAAAACCGGAAGTACAGAGGCCGATGATACCGGTTCGGCGGATGCAACCAAGGACAAATGGATTATTGGTTATACACCAGATCTGGTTGTCGCAACTTGGGAAGGCTTCGACAGTACCAGCCAAGCTCATCATCTTGAAAATCTGAGTGGGACAGGCGTTGGCCCATTGTTCAAGAACGAGATGCAGACGATGTTGCCATACACCAAGAACTCAACGTTCAATACCAAGGATGCCCAAACGATTGTTCAAGGTGAAAGTAATAATGATAATCTTTGGGATACGATTCAGAAGAAAACGGATGAATACTCTAATAAGTTTGAACAAAAGGCTAAAGAGTTTGTGGACGATGCCAAGAGCTGGTTTGGCCATTAATTAATCCTAATCCCAACAGAGTCCGAGTAGCTTTTGTGTTAAACTAAAAGAAATACAAATTAAGGTGGAAAATTTAATGAATGAAAAATTAACGGATCTTGCGACTCAATTACAACAGGAATTGATCACGACCAAAGAATATACTGATTTGAAGGGTACCTACGAAAAACTGCAAGCAGACGCTGACACCTTTAAATTATTCAAACAATTCCAACAGACTCAGATGCAATTACAACAGAAGCAGATGCAAGGGACTCAACCAACCCAAGAAGAAATTCAAAATGCGCAAGCAATGGCAACTAAAATGGGACAAAGCCCAATTATTTCTGAATTGATGAACAATGAAAAGGCACTTAATAAGGTCTTAGGTGATGTGAATGATTTGGTCACCAAACCAATCATGGAATTGTACCGGAATTAATAAGTAAAGTTGGAATTGTTTTTTGTCCAGATTCTACCGTTTAAGCAATAGCGCAGCCATTCCTGATGTGGAGTGGTTGCGCTATTGGCTTAAATACCTCAAATCCAGTCATTCATGCGGAGAAAGGAACTAATATGAAATTTATTCATGCCGCGGATTTACATTTAGACAGTCCTTTTCAGGGCTTACATAACGACTCTCTGCCAACACCTTTGTGGGAACAGATCCGCCAATCAACGTTTACCTCTTTTCGACGGATTGTTGACGGTGCGATTGATCAAAATGTGGACTTCGTCTTGCTGGCAGGGGATCTTTTTGATCGCCAAGAGCGCAGTGTTTCTGCACGAGTTTTTTTAATTCAACAGTTACAAAGATTGGCGGATGCAAGGATCCCAGTCTTGATTATTTTTGGCAATCATGATTATTACAGTGGCGACCTAAAGCAACTAGGCTATCCGGACAATACCAGCGTTTTCGGCAATCAGGTTGAAACCAAAAAGATTCAGCTACTAAATGGCCAGGTTGTTGCCATTACGGGATTTAGCTTTCAAAACCAGTGGGTTAATGAACCTATGATCAATGATTATCCGAATGCGGTGGCCGCTGATTGGAATATCGGCATGCTCCATGGTAGCTTGGCTGGGTTAGACTCACCTGAAGCCAACTATGCGCCGTTTACACTGGAGCAACTTCAATCGAAAAATTACGATTATTGGGCGTTGGGACACATTCACAAACGCCAATCACTTGACGATAAGGGATTAATTAACTATTCAGGTAATACCCAGGGCAGACATATTAATGAAACCGGGGAAAAAGGTTACTTGCTGGTTCAAAGCACTGGACACGAATTGACAACTGCTTTTCAGCCAACTTCACCAATTGTTTGGGAAGTTGTCGCGATGAAAATCACTGATAAATCGGTTGATAATTTGGCGAATTCAATTATGAATGCCCTTTCCAAGCAACATTATTCGAAGCTACATTTCATCAGAATTCGGTTGACTGCCGATCAAGCAATTCCCGATAAAATTTTGGAATCGTTGGCTAGTGGAGACTTATTAACGGCCGTTCAACAAATGAACACAGGCAGCTGGCAACAGTTAAATACGTGGGTGACCTCAATTAAGGCAGCTACTGGATCTCAAAGAATTATCAGCAGTCTTGACCAATCTTTTTTTGACGAGGCTAAGCAGCAAACTCTCACTTCTGAGCAACTTGATCAACTAACCCAACAGAGCCTGGATAAGTATCCGTTCATCAAGGCTGACTTAGCCACTCGTAATAGCCAACAGGATATTTTTGAGCAGACAACTGCTATTTTACAGCGTCATGTCAGTGGTGCCGAGGACGGGGAGGCCAGTCAGAAGTGATTATTAAAGAGTTAGTGATATACGGATACGGAAAGTGGGTCGATCAGCATTTTTCCTTCGCCACCCCTTTACAAGCCATTTATGGGCCGAATGAAGCCGGTAAGAGTACGATTATAGATTTTATCGAATCAATGCTCTTTGGCTTTCAAAACAAAAAGCAGGCCGTTCATGGGCAATTTTATCCAAAGACGTCTAAAGCATACGGTGGCGAGCTCATTTTTGAACAAGGTCATCAAAATTATAAGTTAGTAAGAATAGATGGGCCGAAGGGCGGCAACGTCAAATTCTTTGATATTGATCACGATATTGAACTCCCATCGGCTGATTTTGAAGCGCTCCTTTCCCCAATTGATCGACAATCGTATAATCAACTATTTTATTTTGGTGATTTCGATAAAAAAGAATTTTATAAAACTGACGAAACCGATTTAGGATTGCGGATTCAGCGAATTGGGGTGACAGACGCCGATAAATGGGCCGGACTCCAAAAAGAACTTTCAAAAATGGCTGATGAATTATATAAGCCCCGTGGTCGAAAGCAACAAATCAATGTCAAATTGAAAGACTACCATGAGCTCGAGCAAAAAGTTCAAGATGCCAAAAAAGCTTATCCAGCGTATTTAAACCTTCAAAGCAAATTAGATGACGTCACGGCCAACTATGCTCATCAGCACAATGAGCTACTACAATTACAAAGACATATTCAAGCCGACCAGCAACTCGAGAGCTATTTGCCTTTAATTCGAGAGCGGAGTGAGTTGGCAAAAATCAGTGAAAATGACTTATTAACCGGATTTGACGACACTGACGAAGCAATTTTTGATCGTTATCGCGCCGATATCACGTCGGTTATTGCTCAGGTTAAAGACAATCAAAAACAAGTTGATGAAATTAAAAAAGCTTCCAGTGAGACTCCTGCACAACACTTCTATGAAGAAAATCAATTTCAAATTGATGCATTGATGGGTGATTTGGCAGGCCAGCGAAATGTTGCCTCGCGCATTCAATTGATGAGCAGTCAACGTGACAAGACTCAAGAGAAGTTATTACAGCTAAAGGCGAGTCTTCCTAAGAATGAGGCCGGGGAGTTACCATTACCATTTCCCAATGATCAAATGAACCATATTAATGAGTTGCTCAGACAGCAGGGGAATCTCAAAGATCAACTTAGAAATGGTGAAAGTCGAACGACTCGTCGACCAAAGCCCGCGAAGAAATCTTTGACGCCTTACTATGTAATAGCTGGTATCATCGCATTAGTGGCGATTCTGGTAAGCCAGCATGCCGTCATCAGCATTATTGGGTATTTAATGGCACTTGGTATTCTTGGGTGGGGATTCACCCAACAACGAAATCAATCACGCGATCAGTTCTCGAGCCAACCCATTACTGATCAGCAAGCCCTCAATCGGCAATTAGCTGTTGTTCAAAATCAGTTGCAACAAATTTCATCCGATTACCGACTAAGTGGAATTGAGGAAGCAAAATGGTTTTCCATTCAATCCGCACTTCATCAAGTCGACGATTTACAACAATCTCTGAGTGAAAATAATCATCAGCTTGAAGCTGAGCAAAAAAAGTATGAGCACTATCTTGACCAATGGCAATTCGCAAGAGATTGGATTCATTTCGATCCCGATGCATATACGCATAATCTCGATTTACTTGAACAAACTGTTAATCATTGGCAACAACAATTTGCTGAATTTAGGCAAAAACAAAAGAACTTGGTTATTTTCCAAAACTTAGTTGATCAAACGAACGCTAAGTTAACTCAAACAAAAAAGCAGGTAACCGATTTTTTGACCCAACGAGCCGTTCATTCTGAAGATGAATTTAAGCGGACCCTTGCGCAACAAAAACAATTACGTGAAAAGTTACGACGCAAAGCTGAACTTAATGAGCAACTTGAAGGAGCTAACATTAATATGCCAAATGATTTGGATGAGTCAAAGTTAAAGACTAAACTTGATCAAGAACGGCAACGACTTGACGACCTTCAAAGATCCGTCAATAATATGAGTGAACAGAAGGCTGAATTGAATGTTCAACTCACTCATTTGGTGGAAAGCGGGCATTATTTTGACCTGAGACAACAGCTTGCTAATTTGGAAACTGACATTTTGGATGATCTTCATCGTTATTTGGCGTTGCAATTATCGACCAGATGGATTCAAAATGTGTTAAACATTGCAACAAAGGGCAGGGTGCCTAAGATTCTTAAATTGGCCAAACAATATTTTGCGACGCTAACCGATCATCAATACAAAAACATTCTATTTGAGAATGAAATCAGTGTTGTCAGAAAAGACGATGTTGCCTTCACAGTCAATGAATTATCAAAGGGGACTTTGGAACAATTATATCTTGCGCTCATCTTATCGATGACAGTGGGTTTTAGCGACCAATACCCGTTGCCAATCATGATTGATGATGGCTTTGTCAACTTTGATAAAACGCGAAGACAGGCCGCCTTTGCGATTCTTAAGCAAGTCAGCCAGAAAACACAGGTACTGTACTTTACCGCTAATGATGAAATTCGAAATCATGGGTTTGAAGTATTGGATTTAAGTCAATTTTAGGAGGTGCATCATGGCAAAACAATTAATGGATTTAAAATTGGATGAAGAATTTGACTTATATGTATTGTTGAAGGAAGCGAAAAAACGAGTCGCCAAAAACGGGAAAAACTTTATCTCGTTAGTTTTTCAGGATCCTTCAGGCCAGCTGCCGGGCAAGTATTGGGATGCATCTGATCAAGATATCCAACAGTTTTCCCAAGGACGCGTTGTCTTGCTCAAGGGGAAGCGGGAAAATTATATGAATGCGCCACAGGTGAGAATTATGGCAATGCGCTTGGCAAGGGATGATGAGCCTCATGATCCGCTTGCGTTTGTCAAACGAGCGCCGATGAGTCGATCACAGATGGAGGATATCATTAACCAAACAATTTTTGAGATCACCAATGCCACCTATAATCGCGTTGTCAGAGCGCTGATTTCGAAACATGCTGATGCATTCTTTACATTTCCGGCTGCTAAATCGAATCACCATGATTTTGCTGGTGGGTTGGCTTTTCATACCATTTCGATTCTGCGTTTGGCCCATTCCGTCGTGAACCAATATAATGAAATTGATGCACCGTTATTATATGCCGGGGCAATTCTTCACGACTTGGGCAAAACAATTGAGTTGTCCGGTCCTGTGGCTACTGAATATACTTTGGCAGGGAACTTGCTTGGTCATCTAAGCATTATGGATGCGGAAATCGTAGAAGCTGCCGATAAACTAGGAATTAGTAAAGACTCACAGGATCTGATTCTATTAAGGCATATGATATTGGCGCACCATGGCCTTCTCGAATATGGGTCACCAGAACGTCCGCAAATATTAGAAGCCGAAATTTTGCATCATCTGGATGAGCTTGATGCAACCATTATGATGATTCAAGGTGCTCTTAAGAATGTCAATCCAGGAGACTATACAGACCGAATCTTTGGATTGGATAATCGACGCTTTTACAAGCCAAAACTAACCATTGAAACTGGGAAAAAGCCGACTGGCCCAGCCCAAAGCCAGTTATTTTAGCTGTATGATTGGCAAATTTAGGAATAAAAAAGATTGAATCCTGATACTGAGGATTCAATCTTTTTTTGATAATAGATTATAAAGAATTACTTCTTCTTTGAGCTTGATGAGAGGTAATCAGACAAGACGTTTTGAAGGTCTTTATCTTGGATAGTAACGTTACCCTTCTTCAAAACTTTAGAAACAACTGAATGCAAGGTATTGCTATCAGCCATCTTCTTATCAACGATCTGGCTCTTTAATTCACTTTCATGGTCTTTGTAATTACCCTTGGCTGGATGGTTAACCATTTGAATCACTTGATAACCATATTGAGTCTTAACAGGGGTCTTCGTGTATTCACCGTTCTTTAAGTTAAAAGCAGCTTTCTTGAAGTTGCTGTCAAGTGAAGTATTAGTGTTGTCAAATGCGGCAATTCGGCCACCTTTGTTCTTAGTAGCAGTATCAGTTGAGTACTTCTTAGCCAAGCTTGAGAAGCTCTTGCCAGCCTTGAGTTGCTTGATAACGGTCTCGGCAGTTGATTTCTTTGATACCAAGATTTGGTTAACAGTTACTTTTGGTTGATATGACTTGAACTGGTCTTTAAGTTGAGCGTCAGTAATTTTAACGTTATCCTTAACGGCTGCTTTCAATAAGAGATTTGAACGGATCGAATCTTTTAATTGTGAAGCGGTCATGCCGTTTTGTTGGAGAACGGCGTTAAATGATGAGCCATATTGCTTCTTGTATTTGTTAAACTCACTATTAACTTCTGACTTCTTAACTTTGTCACCGTATTGCTTCTCCAGAACTTTGTTCAAGATCATTTGTTGCAATACTTGTTTACCACTTGAAGTACTCTTTAAGCTGCTATAATAGGCACTTTCCGTGATTTTACCACCGTCAGTAGTTGCAACAGATTTGCTGCCACATGCTGCAAGAGTAAAACTCATAAGTACGCCGGCTAAAACGATTAGCCACTTTTTCATACAAAAACACATCCATTTCTACAATAGTATTCGTTTGTAAAGCAAACGTTCCAGATAATAATAACATAATATTTGGAATATTTATAACCTGTCCCTGAATTTAAACAAATGTTCATAATTAGCTGAAGTTTGTTAAGGCTTCTTGGTAAGGTTTGAACTATATTTGGTAATCTCTTCGATCCGCGGCTGGATTTGGAAGAGGGCATCATCCATATCTCGCTGAATTGAATTAATTGCCTTTGTGAGTTCAGGTAGTTGTTCTTTAAAAGTTGCAAAAGATTTCTTGAAATCTTCATAAGAATTTTTCCATTCATCCGCTGCCGCTTTTTTGGCCATGATTGATTCCTTAGTCTTACTAACGAATGCAGCAGGCGTTTCCTTTCGAGAATAGAGGTAGGCACCAGCTACAAATACCGACGTCCCGGCAATCTTAAAAAATGTTTTCATCCTAATCACCCATGTGTTCGACGATTGAATCTTGGATTTTCTTCAATGAATCACTGTCGTATTTATTGGAGTTATCCTTGAAAATCATCTTAAAATCATCGTCACTGCTATAACGGGGGATCAAGTGGAAGTGAGAGTGGAATACTGACTGGTAGGCAACCTGGCCATTATTGTTTAAAATATTCATTCCCTTGATGTCCGGATTGGATTCTTTAACAGCTCTGGCGATTTTGGGGATTCTCGCAAACACTTGACTGGCGAGCTCTTCGTCATATTCAAAAATGTTTGGAATATGTTTTTTAGGAATGACCAACGTATGTCCGGGTGTCCCTTGGGAAATATCCAAGAAAGCTTTGACAATATCGTCTTCGTACACGGTGTAGCTCGGTATTTCGTTACGAACAATCTTACAAAAAATACAATCTTTCATAAAAACAAACCTTCTTTCTGCTGATAATACTGATATTATAACATTAATGTCGACTTGAACTCATTCATGGGATTTCTTTCTATGGTATAATCGTTTCTGTAAATTTATGACGAATGTGGAGTGAAAAGATGACTTTAGAAGTTTCCAACTTGGTTGGTGGATATTCACAAGTTCCCGTTTTAAAAGACGTCAGTTTTGACGTTAAAGACGGTGAGCTAGTTGGCTTGATCGGCCTTAACGGGGCAGGAAAGTCAACCACCATCAATCATATTATTGGCCTTTTGACACCATTTAAAGGGTCGGTCAAAATTAATGGCATCACATTAGATGAGGATGTCAAAAAGTATAAACAGCAAATTGCCTATATTCCTGAGGCGCCAATTGTTTATAAAGAATTGACTTTAAAAGAGCATTTAGAAATGACGATGCTGGCTTACAATCTGGACCAAGATGAATCTTGGCAGCGGGCTCATCAATTATTAAAAATGTTTCGCTTAGATAATAAGCTTGACTGGTTCCCAGACAATTTTTCCAAAGGAATGCGCCAAAAAGTCATGATTGTTTGTGCCTTTTTGACAAATGCCAAACTGTTTATCATTGATGAACCATTTTTGGGGCTCGATCCGCTGGCAGTCAACGACCTGCTGAATCTGATTTCAGACCGCAAGAAGCAGGGCGCCAGCATCTTAATGTCGACACACGTCTTGGATACAGCTCAGCGATACTGTGACCGTTTCGTACTTTTACATGATGGCACAGTTCGTACTGAGGGCACAATTGAACAATTGCGGCAATTGTTCCCTGAAGCCGGTGATTCATTAAATGACATTTATCTGACCCTTGCGAGGGAGGGCGAGCAGTCATGAATCAATTATTTAAACGACGGCTCGTTGACCATCTAAAAGAAATGATGAAATACCTGCGATTGGTGTTTAATGACTACTTCGTCTTGGCATTGTTATTTGTCATTGGTGGATTGGGTTATTATTACTCTAATGCCCTCAAACAGCTCCACACAGGCCTGTGGTGGGCACCAGTGGTCATTATTGGTATTTTGCTAGTCAGCCTGCAACTTGGCCGATTTGCGACTCTGGTTCAAGCGCCTGACTATGTTTTTTTACTGCCTCGAGAATCTGAAATGGTCAATTATCTTAAGCGGGGATTTAATTATAGCCTCGGATTAGCTTGGTTAATTCAGGTGCTGATTTGGTTCTTACTGTTGCCATTCATCCAGGTGACAACTCAAGCTAGTGGTGTGAACCTCATCTCATTATTAGCAATGTTGATTTGTTTAAAAACCACTTGGCTTAATACTGATTTCGCTAGAAAATATCGAATTAAATCCACTTGGTTGCTGAGGGATAACCGATTACTTTGGCGACTGATCATTCCAGCACTTCTTTTGATTAACGCTGTTTACTTCAGCTATTTGGTTTCATTGATAGTAGCAGTTTTGATTACCGTTGATAGTTTGCTTCGACGACCGTCATGGACGACTCATTCAATTGATTGGAAAACTATGATTGACGATGAAAATAGCCGGATGCACACGGTGTACCAATTCTTTAACCTGTTTACAGATGTGCCGGCAATTTCTGGGTCAGTTAAACGGCGTCGATACCTTGATGGGTTATTACGGCGTACTAAGTTGATTCCTAAGAATACTTATCTTTATTTGTATTCTCATGGGATTGCCCGCGACAATGAGATGAGTGGGCTGTATGTTCGCTTGTTAGTGATTGGCACTTTATTTTTGGTGTTTATTCAGGGTGAAGCCTTGCCAATCGCACTGTGCTTGTTATTTGTTTATCTAATTGGGTTCCAAATGATCCCATTCTACTTTCATTTTGATGACAATGCCTTTGTTCACATTTATCCGGTTACCCATCAAAATCAAATGAAGAGTTTTCAACGAGTCTTGTTAGTCATGCTGGGATCGGTTGCTGTTGTTTTCGGCATTGCCGTGATCGCCATCAACTATAATAATCCCATCACGATTATCGGGGTGGTTGTCGGTGAGTTGATCGAAATTTGGGCATTCATTTATATTTACCTGCCTAGAAGGATTGCTCGCAGTCAAAGAAATCGTGCCTAATGATCATTGAAAGCCAATATAAGGCACCAATTGGATTGTTTTTTTAATAGCCCCGTAGCAATAGCCTCGTAGCCTGCCAAATTTTTAGGTTGTCAGGTAAACTTGCGACAGATAGCTGATAGGATCCTATCTACGTAAACATCACAACCATTCCAAGTTCGAATGATTGCGATATTCGTTTAGATTCTGGAATCAACATATTTGTTGTTTCACTTTTATTACCGAATGTTAGGAGAATTTTATGCGTGTAAGAAATAAGCCATGGGCTGATAAATATATCAAGGATCACGAAGCTTATATCGTGGTCGATCCTCAAAAATGGTTAGGAAAGTGGCAATCCCGCTTTGAGAAGCAACAACCATTAAATGTTGAGGTTGGGACCGGAAAGGGTCGATTTATTATTGAAATGGCCAAAGCACATCCGGATGTTAATTATATCGGCGTTGAACTTCAAAAATCGGTCATTGCCACGGCTTTAAGAACTTTTATGGATGAACCTGTGCCCAATCTCCAATTTGTATTAACCGATGGTGCTAATCTAGACGAGATTTTCTTAAAGAATGAAATTAAAAAGATCTTTTTAAACTTCTCAGATCCATGGCCCAAGAAACGCCATGCCAAGCGACGATTGACGTCTCCAGGATTTTTGAGAACCTATCGGCACGTTTTGGATACTGATGGGGACATCGAGTTTAAAACTGATAATCGGGGTTTATTCGAATACACGCTGGTCACAATGAATAATTTTCCACTCAAATTTGATTACGTGTCATTAGATTTGCATCATTCACCAGAAGATGTTGACAACATTGAAACCGAGTATGAGCAAAAATTTAGTCCTAAAGGACCAATTTATAAATTGGTCGCCCACTTTATGGCCTAGTTGTCTCATAACGAATGATCTTACCGGTTTGGCTGTCCGCCCAAAACGCTTGAACTTCTAAATTTCCGTTGTTATCCTGATAGTTGAAGCCAAAGTGAAAGCGGGATGGATCGGCGCTTGTTTCTGGCAAAATCCGCCAACTGCCAATGTAGGTGACACCCTGTAAGGGATAAGCGTTTTTAGCACGCTGAACGATTTTTTCCAGAAATGTACTTCTGTTCTGAGCAATTTTATACTCAATGTATGATCCAATGGCCAATCCTGTTAGCGTTAGGCCATAAAGAAGTGGTTGTTTTTTCATAATGTGCCCCTTTTTTCTGATTATTAAGTATACTGTAGTATATGAGTGGGCTTTGAGCAAATTAAGTAAAGAATTTACCTGTTTGCGCTATACTTTAGTTCGTAACAAGAAAGGACGATTTATAATGAAAGATTTGCTAAAAACAGATTTACAATCCTTGAACCAACAGCTTAGTGACGGTCGTTACATGCTGTTCTTTACCGCAGACTGGTGCCCAGATTGCCGTTTTATCAAACCTGTAATGCCCCAGATTGAAGCGGATTATCCTGAATATCAATTTTTAAAGGTGGATCGTGATGAAAACATCGATCTTGCTGGTGAAATGAATGTTATGGGGATTCCAAGTTTCATTGCCTATTCAGACGGTAAAGAAATTGGCCGTTTTTCAAATGGCGATCGTAAAACGAAAAAAGAGGTCGAAGATTTTATCGACTCATTAAAAATCAAGTAAGTTTGGAAGGATAAATTAATGCTAATTGCAAGTTATAACCCTAAGAGTACCGGTGATACAATGGTTGTTATCATGAATCAGGATACGCCTGACCAACAGGTAACTATCCATGATGACGTGGCTAGGATCTTTGATTCAGAAACCAACACGACGTTGGGTTACAACTTTTTAAAGACGAGTGCCATTCTTCCCGAAATTGTTAATGATAACGGGCAGGTGGCACTTAGTCATGCTCAAATTAAAAAGTTTAACGATTATTTGGCAGCCCATGATTTCCCGGCTGATCTTCAGTTTGATGAAGAACCCAGATTTGTGGTTGGCTATGTCAAAAGTGTGGCTGATCATCCAAGGTCTGATCATTTACAAATTACGAAAACAAAAGTCGATCATAATCAAGAACTCCAAATCGTCAGTGGTTCACCAAATATGAGGGCTGATATCAAGGTCGTTGTCGCTAAAATTGGCGCCATGATGCCGGACGGACAAATCATCTGGCCCGGTGAACTTCGGGGTGTGGAAAGTGACGGCATGATTTGTTCGGGAAGAGAATTACATCTTCCTCATGCACCACAAGTTCCCGGAGCACTCATTTTGCCGGATGATTATCAGGTTGGAGCACCATTTGATTTTGATCAGGCACAGAATTTATTTAATTAGTTTGGGTGGTATATGATGACGAGCTATGATGGACCAGCTTTTTTTCGACGAAGGCCAAATAGAAAACCTGTCGTTAAAAAAGTTAAAACTGAACAACAAAATCGGCATCAGATTACACCACGTCGACAAGTGGCACGTCCAAAGCCGATCGTTAAGCCAGAAGTGAGTCAAACTTCGAATGAGGTGCCGGCTTTCCTCAAAGAAATTAAGAATTTCAAACCCAGAAAAAAGCCAAAAAATGTTGTCCGAAAACAGCAAATTGCTAAGAATTACTTTGCGAGCCAACAAAGACGGCAACGTCATTTATATAATGAACTAACTCAGCGGCTTCGGCTCTCGCGAGATGAACTCATTGTTTTGGCGGATAAGAAGGCCTCAACGGAGGGGAGTCAAACGGCCTCTCCTTTACATATTTCAGATGATCAGTTAATCCGTCGAGCCACAGGCGCAGAAGAACAATCACGCAAAATTGATGATCATCTCCAGCGAAAAACTGAAATGTCTTCTGCAAAGCCGAGTCAAGACCGGTCAGGTTCAAAACCATCAATCCCGACCCAACCAAATCCGAAGCATCAGACTTCCCAGCGGCGAAATTTTAATGCCCATCACGGGTTGGGGCAGTCTTTGGCAACAATTGTTAATAAAGAACAAGCCAATCCGAGAAAATTGGCGCTTTTTAGTGACGACATTAAGACTCAGAGGAATCCTGCTGAGTCCAGTAAGTCGGAGATCGCAGTCACACCGGTTAAAAAATCGGCTGGTCAACCAGTCGTTTCAGAGCATCATCCGGATAAGCAGGGGATGGAGCAGCAATCGGGGTACAAATTCCCAACCACCTCTTTATTGGCCTTACCAAAGGCTGACCAGGATGATTCGATTGATACATGGATTGAGCATCAGATCGATGTCCTGGACAAAACGTTTAGTGCTTTTAAAGTAGCTGCCGAAGTGGTTGATTGGACAAATGGTCCGACCGTCACCCAGTTCCAAGTCAAGCTTGCCCTTGGCGTGAAAGTGAGTCGCATTACCAACTTGAACGATGACCTAAAGCTGGCCTTGGCGGCTAAGGACATCCGGATTGAGGCCCCAATTCCAGGTAAATCAACAGTTGGGATTGAAATTCCCAATCCACATCCAAGGCCGGTGTTATTATCAGAAATTATCTCAACCGATAAGTTTAAGCATGCACGGTCACCTTTAACCACCGCTTTAGGAGTTGATCTGTCAGGGATGCCAAGATTGACAGATATTCGAAAGATGCCACACGGTTTGATTGCCGGAGCGACTGGATCAGGGAAAAGTGTTTTCATTAATAGTCTGCTCATTTCGCTGTTGTATAAAGCGACTCCAGCGGATTTGAAATTATTATTAATCGATCCAAAGGCGGTTGAACTTGCACCCTATGACGGGATTCCTCATCTACTTTCACCGGTCATTTCAGATCCTCAAAGTGCGGCTGCTGCCTTAAAGTGGGTTACGAAGGAAATGGACGAGCGCTATGAAAAATTGTCTGCCGGCGGCGTTCGTAATATTGAACAATTTAACGCAAAAGCAGAAAAAGCAGGGGAGTATGGGCTCAAAATGCCATACATTCTTGTCATCATTGATGAGCTGGCCGATTTGATGATGGTTGCATCAAGCGAAGTGGAAGATGCCATTGTTCGAATTACTCAGAAAGCCCGGGCTGCGGGTATTCATTTGATTGTTGCAACTCAACGGCCAAGTGTCGACATTGTAACTGGAACCATTAAAAATAATATTCCCAGTCGAATTGCTTTCATGGTTTCCAGTCAAGTTGATTCCCGAACGATTTTGGATTCGGCTGGTGCTGAACGTTTGCTTGGCCGTGGTGATATGCTTTATCTTGGTAGTGGGGCTAACACGCCAATCAGACTTCAGGGCGCCTTTGTGACGAATCAAGAGTTAAATGGTGTCATTGATGCAGTTCGGCAGCAAGGTGAACCAAAATATTTATTCACGCCGGAATCATTGAAACAAACCGTGTCTAACAAGAACGCTCACGACCGATTGATGCCCCAGGTCATGAAATATATTGCCCAAGAAGACACAATTTCTACATCAAAGCTTCAACGTGTATTTTCAATCGGTTATAATAGAGCTGCAAACATTATTGACGATTTGCAAACTCGCCATTTAGTTTCAGAACAGCAAGGCGCAAAACCCAGAACGGTTTATTACAAGCCCTCTGGAAACCAAGCCAGCGACGAATCACCTGACGATAATTAAAAATTTAAGATTGATGGGTAGGTTGGAATATGAATTCAAACACTGTATATCATTTTGTTGGTATTAAAGGGACTGGAATGAGTGCCATGGCCTTAATTTTGCATGACCGTGGTGACAAGGTCCAGGGCTCAGATATTGAGCAATACACGTTTACACAACGTGGCTTGGAACAGGCAGGCATCAAAATTTTGCCTTTTGATGAAAAGAACATCCACGAGGGGTTGACGGTGATTGCCGGAAACTCGTTTACCGATGACCATCCAGAAATCAAAAAGGCGCGTGAAATGGGTCTAACTGTTTATCGTTATCATGAATTTCTGGGTAAAATGATTCAGGGTAAAACCAGTATTGGTGTGTCTGGTGCCCATGGTAAAACCAGTACGACTGGGCTGCTTGCTCACGTTCTTTCTGGAATTGCTCCAACTGATTACTTAATTGGTGACGGTTCTGGTAAAGGGGTTCCTGATGCGCGTTTCTTTGTTTATGAAGCTGATGAGTATCGTCGTCATTTCTTAGCGACTCAACCGGATTACGCCATTATGACCAATATTGATTTTGATCACCCAGATTATTACAAGAGCATTGATGATGTCCAAGATGCATTTCAAACGTTTGCCAACCAGACAAAGAAAGGAATCTTTGCTTGGGGAGACGATAAACGGCTTCGTCAATTAAAGGCCAGTGTCCCAATTTATTACTACGGCTTGAATGAGACAGATGATTTTCAAGCAGTTGACGTTAAACGGACGACCAGTGGCTCAAGTTTCCATGTTTTGTATAAAGGCAAGGATTTGGGTGACTTCTCGGTCCCATTATTTGGCGAACACAATATCTTCAATTCTTTGGCCGTTATTGCAGTGGCCTACTTTGAAGAAGTCGATCTTGGTGAAATCAAAAAAGAATTGATGACCTTCCAAGGTGTTAAACGGCGATTCTCAGAACGTAAGATTTCTGGAATGACGATCATCGATGACTATGCCCATCATCCAACTGAAATTAAAGCGACAATTGATGCTGCCCGTCAGGAATACCCAAGCAAGAAAATTGCCGTTGTATTTCAGCCTCACACGTTTAGTCGAACAATTGCCTTAATGGATGATTTTGCAAAGAGCTTGAACCTTGCTGATGAAGTATTTTTGACTTCCATTTACAGTTCTCCGCGTGAAAGCCACGGAAAAGTTTCCAGCGAGGATCTTTCCAAGAAAATTACTAAGGGCGGTCGAATTTTATCAGTTGATAACATGTCCCCGTTGCTTGATTACGATAACGATGTCGTTATCTTCATGGGTGCCGGTGACATCCAAAAGTACGAAAAATCTTACGAAGACTTACTGAGTCATTTAAGCAAGAAAATTAATTAAGGAATTCTTATAAAGCCGATATTCAAGTATTTTTACTTGATTATCGGCTTTTGTTTGGTAGAATGATGTAACGAAGAAAATAGTTATCAATTACAAAAGGAGCGGATTTTATGGATAATTACCCAAATGAACGACCGGACGAACGAAAGATGGTCAATAATGCCGCCGGCTTAAATGCGTTTTTAACTAAAATGTATGGTTGGATGAGCTTGGCTGTCCTGGTTTCAGCCGCAACGGCCTTCTTAATCAGTGCCGGTCTTGGCCAGTCGGGCGCATCCATTAACCCTCACAGCGGCACAATCTGGATTGCGTTAATTGCCTGGTTTGTTTTACCATTTATTATTTCATTTCAGGCACTTAAGCGGCCAACCCTTGCGTTCGCAGTACTCATGTTATATGCGATCTTGAGTGGGTTTGTCTTTTCAACAATTGCCTATGCTTATACTGGCGCATCGATTGCATCGGCATTTGTGTCTGCATCGGCGATCTTCATTTCCATGACCGTTTATGGCCTAGTGACCCGCCGAAATCTTGATAAATGGGGTGCTCAGGCAACTGCGGCGTTAATTGCTTTGATTATCGCAATGGTGATTAATATTTTTCTGCGAAGTACCATTATCGCTTTCGTATTCTCCATTGTCGCTGTCGTGATTTTCACAATTTTAACTGCTTATGATACTCAAAAAATGAAGCAAATGTACAACCGATATTCTGGTAGTGGTGAGATTTCAATGACTGGGCTGGCTGTATTTGGAGCCTTACAGTTATACCTGGACTTTGTTAACTTATTCTTACAATTACTTTCAATCTTTGGCAACAGTAATAATCGTTAAATTAAATGAAAATTGCGGGTATAAGGGCCTGGACAAAACATCTGTTTTGATCCAGCCCTTTTGCTGTTAACAAAAGCTTTCGGAAAAATTCTCTTAGAAACGGTGAAGCCCCAGCTTTCGCGTGGTAGAATTAGATTAAGCGTTTTAAATTAGAGGAGAACGACATGACAAAAAAATTACTGTTAATTGATGGCAACAGTATTGCCTTCAAAGCATTTTATGCACTATATCAATCCCTCGACCGGTTTACCAATTCATCTGGCTTACATACCAGTGCCATCTACGGTTTTAACAGAATGCTCGATAAAGTTCTGAAGGAAGAAAAGCCCACCGATGTGCTAGTTGCTTTCGATGCTGGTAAGGTCACTTTTCGAACCAAAATGTATTCAGATTATAAGGGAGGCCGGGCCAAAACGCCGACCGAATTATCTGAACAATTTCCATTTTTAAAGGAGTTGGTAGCGGCTCGGGGCATTAAATCCTATGAGCTGCCTGACTACGAAGCCGATGATATTATTGGGACCCTTGCCAAACATGCAGAAACAGCTGGTGATTATCAAGTTGTGATTGTGACTGGTGATCGTGACTTGACCCAACTAACTTCAGATAAAACAACCGTTCAGGTATCCAAAAAAGGGGTGACTGAGCTGGAAACCTACACACCCGATCATGTGGAGAAAAAATTGGGAGTTAAGCCCAGCCAAATCATTGAAATTAAGGGACTTAAAGGAGACAATTCCGATAATTATCCTGGCGTCGAAAAGGTTGGTGATAAGACTGCACTGAAGCTCGTGCAACAGTTTGGGACGATTGATAATCTTTATGATCACATTGATGAGGTTTCTGGTAAAAAGCTCAAGGAACATCTTGTTCATGATGAAGATCAGGCTAGGCGTGCCAAAGTTCTTGCGACAATTAATCGGGATGCACCGGTGACAATCTCCCTTGCAGACCTAGATTATACCGGTGATGATTTAGATAAGCTGACTGATTTTTATGAACGGATGAACTTTAAATCCTTTCTGTCAAAATTGGGGGTTAATGACCAATCGAGTCAAGAGCAATTAGCCACAATCAAATGCGAAGTTCTCACAAATAAGAACTTAGATGAATTGAAACAGTTTAAAGACGAAGTTTCATTCCAATTGGAAATGAGTGATGAAAACTATCATACTGCGGATCTCTTAGGATTTGCGATTGGGCAGGGCAAAAAGTGGTTCGTTACTCATGATGTTACTTTACTTAAAACGCCAACTGTCAAAGATATATTGACCAGTTCAACAATCAAGAAGAACGTGTTTGATGCTAAGCGGACATTTGTGGGCTTGTTTCGGCAATCGATTGAACTCCGGAACGTGGACTTTGATATGTTGCTCGTTTCCTATTTGCTTAATACAACTAATAACAGTAATGATGTCGGGACCGTTGCAAAGTTGCACGGCTTTAGCAATATTAAGACTGATGAGGAAGTTTACGGTAAGGGTGCTAAACGATCAATTGACCCAGAATCTCAAGCATTTTTAGATCACCTGGTGCATAAAGCCAAGGCAATTGATGCGCTTCATGATGCCATGTTTGCCGATTTGGATAAGCATAATCAAACCACCCTTTATCGGGACATCGAAATCAAAATTGCGTTTGTGCTTGCCAAAATGGAAATCAGTGGCATTAAAGTCCAAGCAAGTACTTTAGAAGAAATGGGCAGTAAATTTACTGAACGATTGAGTGAAATTAAGCAAACTATTTATCAACAAGCCGGTGAAGAATTTAATATTGGCTCACCGAAGCAATTGGGAACAATCTTGTTTGAAAAGTTACGATTACCAATTTTGAAGAAGACTAAAACTGGTTATTCGACTTCAGTTGACGTACTTGAAAAGTTGGCTCCTGATGCGCCAATTGTTCAAAACGTATTGAATTACCGCCAAATTTCTAAATTATTATCAACCTATGTGGATGGACTACTCAAAGTCATTCACAAGGATGATTCAAAAGTCCACACCAGATATTTACAAACACTGACTCAGACTGGACGGTTATCGTCTGTAGACCCCAACTTACAAAACATCCCAGTTCGAACCGAAGAAGGCCGTTTAATTCGTCAAGCCTTTATTCCTTCTCATCCGGGTTGGCAGATCTTTTCATCTGATTACTCTCAAATTGAATTACGCGTGTTGGCCTCGATTACTAACGACAAGAACATGCAAGAAGCCTTCAGAGAGGGCGAAGATATTCATGCCACAACGGCCAGAAGAATCTTTGGTTTAAAGTCCAACGATGAAGTGACCCCTGAATTACGTAGGCAGGCCAAGGCCGTCAACTTTGGGATCGTTTACGGTATCAGTGACTTTGGCTTGTCAAAGAACACGGGTATCACTCGAAAACAAGCCCATCAGTTTATTCAACGCTATTTTGAAGAATATCCCGGTGTTAAGAAATATATGGAAGATATTGTCGAATTCGCCAGAAATCACCGATACGTTGAAACAATTGCGCATCGCAGACGGTATTTGCCAGATATTAACTCCAAGAGTTTTAATTTGAGATCATTTGCTGAGCGGACTGCCATGAATACACCAATTCAAGGGAGTGCAGCAGATATTATTAAAATTGCCATGATCAACATGGACGAAGCGCTAAAAGATATGCAAACGACAGTGCTGCTTCAAGTGCATGATGAATTGATTTTCGAAGTTCCAGTAGATGAGCTTGAAACTGTTAAAACGTTAATTCCAAAGGTGATGGATTCTGCCATTCAATTGAACGTTCCCCTGAAGGTCGAAAGTCATTGGGGTAAGACGTGGTATGATGCTAAGTAACAATTAAACACACTGACTATTTTGAAATGATGGGGGATTGGGATGCCTGAATTACCAGAAGTAGAAACCGTTCGCCGCGGATTGACTGAGCTTGTTGCCGGCAGTCAGATTCGCAGTGTGGACGTTCTGTATGCAAAAATGGTTAATTTACCAAAAGTAGCTTTCGAAAAAGCGTTAAAAAATAAAACAATTGAGAAAATTGACCGCCGTGGGAAGTATTTACTCATCCGGTTAAGTGACGACCTCACAATTGTGTCGCATTTGCGAATGGAAGGTAAATACGATGTTGAACCAGAAGGCGCCCCGATTGGTAAACATACCCACGTGATTTTTCATTTAACGGATGGCCGCCAACTTCGATATAATGATACCCGGAAGTTTGGCCGGATGAATCTGGTAAACACTGGTGAGGAGTTATCAGTGGCAGGGCTTAAAACGATCGGTCCAGAACCGACGGAACAAGATTTAACGATTGATTATATGCAAACCATCTTTGGCAAAAGTAAAAAGATGGTGAAACCATTTCTTCTCGATCAAAGCAAAATTGCCGGTTTGGGAAACATCTATGCTGATGAAGTATTGTGGTTGAGTAAAATTCATCCAGAACAGCCGGTCAATTCCATTTCGTTAGCTGGAATCAAACGGCTGCGAAAAAATATTATTGTTGAAATTCAAAAAGCAATTGCCGGCCATGGTACGACGGTTCATTCGTATTCAACTGCGTATGGTGAAGCCGGAAATTTTCAGAATCAATTAAATGTGTATGGTAGAGAAGGCGAACCGTGTTTACGCTGCGGGACACCAATTGTGAAAATTAAGCTGGCACAACGGGGCACCCATTTTTGCCCGAAATGCCAAGTGATTCATGGAGTAGATAATGACTAAGTTAATTGGGCTGACCGGCGGGATTGCGACTGGTAAGTCGGCCGTCAGCAGTTATTTAAAAGAGAATCAGGTACCGATCATCGATGCTGACTTAATTACTCACCAGGTGGAGAAAAAGGGTCAAGGTGGTTTCAATGCGATTGTTGACCAGTTTGGCAAGAGAATTTTGACTAAAGATGGCCAACTAGACCGCAAAAAACTTGGAAGATTAGTGTTCAATCATTCAGCCGAGCTTAAAAAACTGGTCCGAACAATTGATCCGTTTATCCGCTTAGAAATTACGAAACAATTTGAGCAGCGTACAGGGGCAGGGGCTGATTTGGTTATTCTGGATGCCCCGACGTTGTTTGAAAATGGTTATGCACACATCGTAGACGAAGTAGTTGTCGTGTACTGTGACCCCGTCACTCAGCTTCACCGCCTGATGGTAAGAAATCAATTGAATATTAGTCAGGCGAGCCAGCGAATTAAGAATCAATGGCCGTTGCAGACAAAATGTGATTTGGCTGATACAATTATTTATAATTCCGGTACAATTGCTCAGACCCGGTTACAGGTTGATGAGTGGTTGGCCGCTGAAACGAATTAAACGAGGTGAAATCCATGCAATGTCCTCATTGTGGTTACAATGGTTCCAAAGTTGTTGATAGTCGACCGACCGATGATGGCCGCGTCATCCGGCGAAGAAGAGAATGTGAACACTGCGGTTTTCGATTCACGACATTTGAACGAGTCGAAGTGACCCCTTTGCTGGTTGTTAAAAAGAATGGGAACCGTGAAGAGTTCAACCGTGAAAAATTGATGAAAGGCATTGTCAGGTCGGCTGAAAAGCGACCGGTTTCAATGAATTCCATCACTGAATTAGTTGACCGGGTGGAGAACAAACTTCGGTCATTGGGTGAAAATGAAGTCTCCAGTCAACAAATCGGCGAGTATGTCATGGCAGAATTAGTCAACTTGGACGAAATTGCTTATATCAGGTTTGCCAGTGTCTATCGCCAGTTTAAGGATATGTCGGTGTTCTACAAAGAACTTAAAGAAATTATGGAAAAGGATAAGAAAAAAGATTCCAAAAACGATCCGGAGGGGAAATAAATGGCAGATGCATTCAACAAATTAACCCCGGATTCCAAGTTTGTTGTGGTTAACGCGACTGTTAATGGTATGCTTGATCACAATGTACTTAATAACTTGTATTTACCAATCATTGGAGATGGCGCGCTTCAACTGTACGAGCTACTTTGGAATTTTAGTGTGAGTGACCATAATCAACTCGTTTTGCATAAACATTATGAGTTACAAAGTATGCTCAATATTGGGACTGACAAGATTGTTGCGCAACGAAAGCTCTTGGAAGCCGTTAATTTGTTAGGAACGTTTACCTCACGGAAATCACCAGATTCTCTCGTGTATGCCATGCAGGTTCCTTTATCTGCCAAAGAATTTTTGAAGACTGATATTTTGGCGGTCATGTTATTGGGAAAGGTTGGGGATGAGACCTACAAGCAAATTGTTTCAAGGTTGATTGCTCCCTTACCCGATTTGGGTGATTTGAAGAATATTTCTGCTTCTCTCCTGGACACGTTTGATGTCCCAACGACCTTAATCAAGAACATTCCTGGGACGGTTAATGAAACCAAACAAGTGTTAAACGATGATCATTTAGGCGCCAGCAATGATCAACTAAGGCCTCAAAGTGATGATTTTGACTTCAATTTGATCCTTGAAATGCTTAATAATTCCTATGTTGACCAGCCAAGTGTCAAGAAAAGTCACGATCTGATTTTATCCGAGCATTTGTTATATGGCATTGATGAGGTTGAAATGGTGAAACTCATTCAAAAAGCGACAAACTTAAGCACAAATGAGTTGGATCAACGCCGATTGAAAATGCTCATTTCTCAACAATTTGAGATGCGTCAACCGGCCAACAAGGTTAAAGCTGAGCCAGGCAGTCAAGAATCCGAGAAGTCGGCCCAAAACTTTGATGCGGCCACTGAGCAACTTATCAAAATTACGCAATCAAATGCACCCATGACTTTTCTGCAGCAAATCAAGGATCAGAAACATGGAATTGTCACCCCAGGAGAGGAACGAATCTTACGGGATCTCGTCAATAAACGGGTTTTTCCAAATGAAGTCCTTAATCTGCTGGTTTATCAGATTTTGGTGGTTGAAAAACATTCCACTCTCAACCAAAATCTCATTTCGACAATTGCGGATGATTGGTCTCAAAAACACGTTTCTAGTGCGCAAGATGCCATTAACGCGCTTAGAAATCGCGGCAAAGAACGAGCAGAGAAGACGACTCGGCGTTATTCCAAAAAGCGCATTAACGTGAAGGAAACGTTACCTGATTGGGCAAAACAGCCCCAGAAGAGTCAACCGAAGCAGTCAAAACAGGGCTTGAGTCCGGAACAGAAGAAACAATTGGAACAGCAACTCAATCAATTAAAAAAGCAAAAGTAGGTGAAAATCAATGGAACGGGTCAGCGATTACGTGAAAAAGCTCATGCAGGACCGTAAGATCAATGGGGGCACTTTTAGTGAAACTTTCAATAAGATTATGAATGACATTCAGCATGATCCTGAAATCGCTAAGTTTATTAACGAACATCAAAATGAATTAGCAGATAATGCCGTGGAACGATCAGCATCCAAACTGTACGAGTATGCGAATGTAAAACGTCAGATTTCCGAGGACAAGCAGTCGTTTGCCCCAGGGTATTTGCCACAACTGGTTATCAATGATCACTTGATTGATATTTCGTATGCAGCCTCACCACAGACCCTTGCTAGGCAGCAGTCACAATCGTTGGCTCGTCGGATTACGACAATTTCAATGCCGAAGGATATTAAGCAGGCTAAGATTGATGGCTTCGATAAAGATCCCTCAAGAGTTGAGGCTTTAACTAAGGGGATTGCTTTCATCAACGCTGTTAAGTCGGATCCTAAGCATTTTCATCCCGGATTATATATTTATGGTCCCTTTGGGGTTGGCAAAACCTATCTAACCGGTGCGCTTGCAAATGAACTTGCTGACCGCAACATTCAAACCACCATGGTCCATTTTCCAAGTTTTGCCGTTGAAATGAAAGCTGCAATTGCGACAAATAATGTTGCCGATAAAATTGATACCATCAAGAAGTCCCCCGTTCTGATGATTGATGATATTGGTGCAGATTCAATGTCGTCATGGGTTCGAGATGAAGTGCTTGGGGTTATTTTAGAGTATCGAATGCAGCAACAACTCGCAACTTTTTTTACCTCGAATTTCTCGATGGAGCAGCTTGAACAAGAGCATCTACGAATCAACCAACGGGGAGACGATGAGCCACTAAAAGCCAAGCGCTTGATGCAACGAATTAAGTTCTTATCCCGGGAAGTTGAAATGACTGGTGAAAATCGTCGACCTGGTTAATTTTCAAATTGAATTGACTTTTTAAAAGAGCAATTCTATACTTATAAGCAATGAATCAAGGAGACATGACAGTTACTTCTCATCACAGGGAGAATGGTTCTAGCCTGGAAGACCATTTGTTTAGAAAATAACTGTTACCACTTCTTGGACTGGATTGCGGATAATGCTATCCCGGATGGTACCGTTAGCAACCACTTGAGAGCTTTATGGGCAGCTATGGTTTATTTGCCTATGAATCCAATACGGGTGGAACCGCGCTAATTGCGTCCCTAATATACTTAAGTGTATATTAGGGATTTTTTTGTGGTTCCAAAAAATAAAAAGGGAGTAAGAGATATGTCACAACTTTCATTTAAATTTCCAGATGGCAGTGTTAAACAGTTTGACGATGGCGTAACGGCCCAAGATATCGCCAAATCAATTGCTGTTAGTTTAGGTAAAAAAGCCGTAGCCGGTAAGGTGGACGGTCAATTTGTTAATAATGACGAACCACTACATAAGGGTGGTAAAATCGAAATCGTCACTTCAGATAGTGACGACGGCCTCAGTGTTTTGCGGGCAACTGCTGCTCAAATTTTAAAGATGGCCATTGCCAATGATTTTGATAACATTAACTTTGGTGAAAGTGCAGCTGATGAGGATGGCTTCTTTGTTGATACTGATAAGCCTGATACTCAAATCAGCGTGGATCAACTAGAGGACCTCAGCAAATCTATGCATAAGATTATTAAAGAAGATTTGCCAATCAAAGTTGTCTTCTTGAGTGCTGACGAAGCTAAAAAGGTTGCCGGCAACGATCCTTACCAAAGTGAATTGGTTAAAGAAAACGCCGTTGATGGTCAAGTTAAATTCTTTGAAATTGGCGACTTTAAGTCAATTGCTGAAGGCGCTGTGTTACCATCAACCGGTAAAGTCAAAATTTTCAAATTACTCTCCGTTGCTGGTGCATATTGGCAGGGTAAGTCATCTAATCCGATGCTCCAACGGATTTATGCAACTGCCTTTAACAAACAAAAAGACCTTGATGCCGATTTGGAAAAGCGTCAAGAAGCCCATGATCGTGATCACCGAGTTATTGGAAATCAACTTGATTTGTTCTTCGTTGATCCTAAAGTTGGTGCTGGCTTGCCATATTGGATGCCAAACGGCGCCACAATCCGCAGAACCATCGAACGATACATTGTTGATAAGGAAGTTGCTAACGGGTACGAACACGTATACACGCCAGTACTTGCCAACTTGGACCTTTACAAACAATCTGGACACTGGGCCCACTATCGTGAAGACATGTTCCCACCAATGGATATGGGCGATGGTGAAATGCTTGAATTACGGCCAATGAACTGCCCAAGCCACATTCAAATTTATAACCATCATATTCGTTCATACCGTGAATTACCATTACGAATTGCTGAACTTGGTATGATGCACAGATATGAAAAGTCTGGTGCTCTATCAGGTCTACAACGGGTTCGTGAAATGACCTTGAACGATGGTCACACGTTCGTTGCTTTGGATCAAATTCAAGAAGAATTTAAGAATATTTTGAACTTGATGGTCGACGTTTATCATGACTTTGACATCAATGATTATACTTTCCGATTGAGTTATCGTGATCCCCAAAATACTGAAAAGTACTTTGATGATGACGAGATGTGGGAAAAAGCTCAAAGTATGTTGAAGGGTGCCATGGATGAAATGGGCCTTAATTATACGGAAGCAGAAGGTGAAGCTGCCTTCTATGGTCCTAAGTTGGATGTTCAAACAAAGACGGCGCTTGGTAATGAAGAAACTTTGTCAACGATTCAGTTGGACTTCATGCTGCCTGATCGTTTCGATCTTCATTATGTTGGTGAAGATGGCAAACAACATCGTCCAGTTATGATCCATCGTGGCTTGGTTTCAACGATGGAACGATTCGTTGCCTACCTGACTGAAATTTATAAGGGTGCTTTCCCAACTTGGTTGGCACCTCATCAGGTTAAGATTATTCCTGTTAGCCAAGATAAGCATGGGGATTATGCCAAGAAGATTAACGAGCAGCTCCGCAAGCTGAAGATTCGGTCATCAGTTGATAGCCGAGGTGAGAAGATGGGCTACTTAATTCGGGATGCTCAAACCCATAAGATTCCATATACCTTGGTTGTTGGTGATGAAGAAGTTAATGGCAATTCAGTTTCTGTTCGTCGTTATGGTGAAAAGAACACAGAATCTGAATCCCTTGATAGTTTCGTTGATGAGATTCAAAAAGATATCAATTCATATTCTCGTGAAGACAACAAATAAGGCCGTTCATAACGGGCTTGTTGTTGACAGGGATTTGGATGCATGATAACATGTAATAGTTGTTCAAATGAAAGCAGAGGCTACCCGCTTCTCGCCTGAGTAAACTTCAAATTTGCTGGGCATGATATCGAGTAAGAACTGGGTTATCCAAGTTCTTTAATTGAGAGCGGGCGCAATTCTGTGCCTGCTCTCTTTCTGCTTTTTCACAAAATTCGGAGGTGAAGTACCATAGCAAAAGATATGATGGTTAATGATGGAATCCGCGCACGTGAGGTCCGTTTGATTGGTGCTAATGGTGATCAATTGGGGGTTAAGTCTAAGAACGAAGCTCTTCAGTTAGCTGAGGATGCTGATTTAGATTTAGTTCTCGTTGCACCTAAGGCTAAGCCACCAGTTGCAAAGATTCTTGATTATGGGAAGTATCGTTTCCAAGAACAGAAGAAGGAACGAGAATCTCGTAAGAAACAAAAAGTCATCAGTGTCAAAGAAGTCCGTTTGAGCCCAACAATTGATGTGAACGATTTTAACACTAAGTTGAAGAATGCTAAGAAGTTTTTGGCAAAGGGCGAAAAAGTAAGAGTTTCAATTCGATTTAAAGGTCGTGCAATCACCCATAAGGATATTGGTCGAAAAGTCCTTGACCGAATGGCTTCAGAAACGTCTGACGTTGCCACTGTGACCCAGCGGCCAAAGATGGATGGCCGAAGCATGTTCTTGATGCTCTCACCAAAAGACGCAGACAAAAACTAATTTAGTTCGTTAAATACTTGAGGAGGATTTTTACCAATGCCTAAACAAAAAACAAACCGTGCTGCAGCAAAACGTTTCAAGAGAACTGCTAACGGTGGATTTAAGAGTGCTAATGCTTACACAAGTCACCGTTTTCACGGTAAGACAAAGAAACAACGTCGCCAACTTCGTGGTACCAGTATGATGGACAAGACTAATATCAAGACTTATAAGAAGTTATTGCCACATCTATAAAATCTACTATTCATTCAATCATTTCGTTTTTAAAATATAGGAGGAATTCAAAATGCCACGAGTAAAAGGTGGAACAGTCACACATGCACGTCGTAAGCGTGTTTTAAAATTAGCTAAAGGATATCGCGGAGGTAAATCCCGTTTATTCAAGACTGCTAAAGATCAAGTAATGAAGTCACAGGTATATGCATTCCGTGACCGTCGTGCCAACAAAGGTAACTTCCGTAAATTATGGATTGCCCGCATTAACGCTGCTGCTCGTCTTAACGATTTAAGCTACAGCCAATTTATGCACGGCTTGAAACTTGCTAACATCGATATGAACCGTAAGATGCTTGCAGACCTTGCCGTTAGTGACACAGATGCTTTTAAGGCGCTCACTGACGCTGCCAAAGAAGCTCTTAAGTAATTTGATGATTGATGAAACGTGGCTGGGCAAAAATTATTTTTGTTCCAGCCACGTTTTAAATAAATAACTATTTATTAAGGAGCGACATATGTTGTCTCGATTTAAACCAGCGTGGATGATTGAAAATATTTACAGTATTTCTCCTGAGTTCTTGTTGGATAATAATATCAACTGTGTTCTAACCGATTTAGATAATACTTTGGTTCCATGGAATTCAAAAGCGGGTTCTGACGAACTACGCAATTGGTTGGCAAGTATCAAAAAGTATGGTATTAAAGTGATTGTTGTTTCAAATAACAGCCATCGCCGGATTCAAGAAGCGGTAAAAGATTATGAATTACCCTTTGTGCCCCGGGCGATGAAGCCGCTATCGATTGGTATTCGTCATGCGATTAAGGCTTTTCATCTAAAGAAGAAAAATACGGTGATGATTGGTGATCAGTTGATGACTGATGTCGTTTCAGCTAACAATTGTGGGGTTCGCAGTATTCTCGTGAAGCCGTTAGTTCGAACGGATGCATGGAATACGACGATTAATCGTGGCTTCGAGAAGATTGTTTGGAACATGTTAATTAAGAAATATCCGGATTTACATTGGAAATAGGAGGAATTTATGGCAGAAAATGAAGTTGTTGTGGATGGCGAAGTAGTTCGTTGTATCGGATGTGGTGCTAAAGTGCAAACGACTGACAAAACAGCACTGGGGTACACTCCGGAATCGGCGTTGAAAAAAGGTCTTGAAAATGGTGAAGTGTACTGCCAACGCTGTTTTAGGCTGCGACATTATAATGAAATTGCTCCGGTTAGTCTATCCGACGATGACTTTTTGAAGCTATTAACAAGTATTTCTGATACTGACTCACTAATTGTCTACGTGGTCGATATTTTTGACGTGAATGGGAGCATGATTCCGGGGCTTCATCGTTTTGTTGGTAATAATCCAATCTTATTAGCGGGAAACAAATTGGATGTTCTTCCAGCTCGATTGAAGAAAACCAAGGTTAAGGATTGGTTGCGTCAACAAGCGAATGCTGCTGGTATCCGACCAGTTGACGTTGAGCTAATTTCAGCTAAAACCAATCTTGATGTTGACCGATTACTGGATCAAATTGAAAAATATCGAAACGGCAAAGATGTATACGTGGTTGGCGTCACCAATGTGGGTAAGTCAACTTTGATTAATTCAATTGTGCGCCAATCCACCGGGATCAAGGAGTTGATTACAACTTCTCGGTTCCCTGGTACCACCTTAGATCGGATTGATATCCCTTTGAAAGATGGCAAGCTTTTGGTTGACACTCCGGGAATTATTCAGCCTGAACAGATGGCTCATCATCTGGTTGGCAAGGAATTGAATTTAGTAACGCCTCAAAAGCGGATCAAACCAAAAGAATATCAATTAAATCCCGCCCAAACGCTTTTCTTTGGCGGCGTTGCTCGGTTTGATTATAATTCAGGTGATGGTAAAGCAGGTTTTACAGTTTACGCCGAAAATAACCTGTATATTCATCGGACTAAACTGGAGAATGCTGATGAGTTCTATCCAAAACACGTTGGTAATCTGCTAACACCGCCATCCGAAGAAAATAAAGCTGATTTTCCACCACTGGAAGCTCATGAGTTCAAGACGACTCAAAAAAGTGATTTGGTCATTGAAGGTCTGGGCTGGGTAACAGTTCCTGAAGGTGTTTCAGTGTCTGGCTGGGCACCAAAAGGGGTTTCAGTTTTGTTAAGACCGGCAATGATTTAAAAAAACTAGAGGTATATATGAAATTAACTGGAAAACAAAAACGATTTTTACGTGCGAGTGCGAATCGAATGAGACCGATTTTTGAGATCGGTAAAAATGGATTATCACCTATTTGGTTGGCTGAAATTGATAAGGCTTTGGACAGCCGAGAACTAATTAAAGTCAACGTGTTGCAAAACGCCGCTGAGTCTCTGACCGAAATCAAAGACTATGTTGAATCTAATAGCGATATTACGGTTGTTCAAACAATCGGTAAAACACTTGTCCTATTCAAGCAATCAAAGAATCAAGATCATCAAGATTTATCAAAAAAAGTATTCTCAATGTAGGGGTATTTTAAAATGTCTAATGTTGTTCGCACTGTAGAAGCACTGCCGAAAACTGAAACGATCGTTCAAAATAAGCGCAAGCGGATCGGCATCCTTGGCGGAACGTTTAATCCAATTCATAATGGTCACCTGATTGTTGCTCAACAAGTCCTGGACCAACTTGGATTGGATAAGATTTTATTCATGCCTGATGCAAATCCACCTCACATTGACCGTAAGTTAGCGATTGATGCACAGGATCGCGTGGCAATGATCAATTTGGCTATCTGGAATAATCCTAATTTTTCGATAGAAATGGCCGAAGTGAATCGCGGTGGGATCAGTTATACGTATGATACAATGGCAGAATTGACCAGAAAGCATCCCGAAAATGATTATTATTTCATTATTGGCGGTGACATGGTTAATTATTTGCCTAAATGGCACCGAATCGATGATTTGGTCAAGCTGGTATCGTTCGTTGGCGTCAAGCGGGATGGGTACACCCCATCCT
The DNA here is from genome assembly GCF_030361045.1 of Lentilactobacillus sp. TOM.63. NCBI lineage: Bacteria > Bacillati > Bacillota > Bacilli > Lactobacillales > Lactobacillaceae > Lentilactobacillus > Lentilactobacillus sp. TOM.63. The sequence continues at coordinate 4,015 of NZ_JAUCAP010000008.1, read as the reverse complement.
CGAAGTATCCAATTATCTGGGTTGACGTGCCTTATATTGACATTTCTTCTTCTTATATCCGGTCAAAGATTCGCCAACACCAGTCGATTCGCTATCTTGTACCAACGTGTGTTGCGAAATATATAAGGGAGCATCAATTATATGGAGAATAGTCAGTTAACGTATCGGGGTACCCCATTCAGCAGGACAGAACTCGTTGAAAAATTGCGGAATGCCTTAACGGACAGTCGCTTTCACCATGTGTTGCGAGTTGAACAAACCGCAATGGACTTGGCGGATATTAATGGGGTAGACTTACAGCGCGCAAGTATTGCTGGTTTGGTCCATGATTACGCGAAACAGCGGCCCGATGAAGACTTCATTCAAGCGATTAAAACGTACCATTTAGATCCTGAATTATTAAACTACGGGAACGCAATTTGGCATGGGGTTGTCGGTTGGATCTTTGTTAAAAATGAACTTCAGATCAATGATATTGAAATCTTAAATGCAGTCCGTTACCATACGGTTGGGCATGAATATATGACGCCACTTGAACAAATTGTTTATATGGCCGACTATATTGAACCTGCCAGAGATTTTCCGGGCGTCGATGAGGCCAGAAAAGTAACTTTCAATGACTTAAAACAGGGCGTGGCATACCAAACCAAACAGACGTTAAGTTATTTGGTCGAGAATAACAAACCGGTATTTCCACAGACTATCATAACCTATAATAGTTGGGTCCCAGATTCTGGATTGAAATAAGGAGTAAATATGGATAGTAAAGAAATTTCTCAAATAGTTGTTCGAGCCGCCGATAGCAAACGGGCTCACGACATTGTTGTTTTAGACATGCAGAAAGTCAGTTTAATGGCTGATTATTTTGTGATCGCCGATGCCAATTCTGATCGTCAAGTTAAGGCGATTGCCGATGAAGTGATTGATCAGGTTGAAGCAGAGGACGTTAATGTTTATAGTGTTTCTGGCAAGAATAGTGGTCGCTGGATTTTAATCGATTTAGGTGATGTGGTTGTTCACATTTTCCAAAAAGAAGTCCGTGATTTTTATAATCTTGAAAAATTATGGTCTGAGGCACCATTGGTCAATATCGATTCATGGGTTGAGGTATGATCTATACAGAATTTGCGCAATTCTACGATGATTTGTTCGATGAATCATTATATGATCGATGGTTAACTTACACGACCGATCGAATTACTAATCCAAAAAGGCCTAATAATGACATTAAGATTCTGGATTTAGCATGTGGAACAGGGCGGTTGGCAGTTAAGCTTGCCAAAAGTGGCTATCAAGTGGATGGAGCTGATTTATCTCCTGACATGTTGACACTGGCCGATCAACGAACTCAACAAACTAATAGTAATGTGATGTTTATCCAGGCTGACATGCGGGACCTATCAGATTTAGATAATTATGATGTGATCACGTGTTTTGACGACTCCCTAAACTATCTCATTAGCCAAGAAGATTTCCAGAAAACGCTTAATTCTGTGAGTCAACATTTGAATCCAGGTGGAAAATTCTTATTTGATGTGATCACCCCTTATCAAGTGACCGATGTCTATCCAGGCTATATGTATAACTATCGCACTGAAGATTCAGCTTTCATGTGGACGAGTTATGAGGGAGATTTTGCCCCTGCGGCTGTAGAACATGATTTGAGTTTTTTCAGTTATAACGCTGAAAAAGATGCTTATGATGCATATAGTGAACTTCATCGGGAGCGGGCATACGATTATGATGAATTGATGAATATGCTGATGGTTGGTGGTTTCAGGGACCTCAAATTTACAACGGATTTCGGTGATAAGCCCTTTGCTAAGCAAGTGAAGCGGTGGTTTGTTGAGTCTACAAAGGGGTAATGGTTGATGCTTCATGCAGTTGGGATCGTTTCTGAATATAATCCGTTCCACAACGGGCATTTATATCACCTGCAGCAGGCCAAAGTCCAAACAGGTGCCAATGTGTCAATTGCGATCATGAGTGGCAACTGGCTGCAAAGGGGCGAACCAGCTATTTTTGATAAATGGCAACGCACCAAATTGGCTCTCGATAATGGGATTGATATTGTTGTTGAGTTGCCTTTTTTTTCGGCTGTCCAACCATCCCATATATTCGCATCTGGGGCGGTTGCTTTGGCAGCAGACCTGCAGTGCGATTGGTTGTCGTTTGGCGCGGAAAACCCCAGTATTGATTATCAGGAGCTGATCGACAATCAACCTCGGCATGATAAGAGTTTTAAACAATTTGATCGTCCGTATCCTTCCATTTTTCAAGATTATTTGTTCAAAAAAACTGGGATTCGGTTAAATCAGCCCAATGATATGCTTGCATTTGGCTATGCGAATGCTAATTTTAATTTGGGAGCCCCATTGAAGCTGGTCCCGGTTAAACGCATTGGGAGCGGCCACAATGATCGTCAAATTGATTCCTCAAGCTCAACTTCGAGCGGATCGGCAATTCGGACGGCTTTACTGGCTGGAAATTCAACAGCTGTTGCCCGGTTTGTTCCAACTAAAACGCAGGAACTGATTCAGGTTCAACAGCTGATGACTTGGGATCAATTCTGGCCCATGTTGCGATTTGAATTGGTCGAAACACCAATTAATGAGCTACACAACATTTATCAGATGACCGAGGGAATCGAGTATCGCCTTAAGCGTTGTGCGATCAAAGCAACTTCTTTTCGTGACTTTTTACGATTAGTCAAAACAAAGCGGTATACGTATACGCGAATCCAACGATTGTGTACCTATGTCTTGGTTCACGCTTACCCTCAAGATATGCTGGTTAAACCAAGTTATATCCGTCTGTTGGGGTTTAGCCGCAACGGTCGGATTTATCTTAATCAAGTCAAAAAGCAGTTGTCATTACCGCTTATCACCAAAATTAATGAGGATGTTGTTCAAGATTACATTGAAATGGATTTCAAGTCAGGGATGTTATTTCAAATGATCAATCAGGTCTCCCAAGATTTTTATAAGCATCCAATTATTCGCTAAAAGAGGGCTGAACCTATCAAGCAAAACACCTTGACAAGCCTATTTGTTGCCGGTATAATGAGTTTTGTTGCATTGGAGGAATTATATTGAAATGGTACTTTAAGGATCTCCAAAAGTACTCTGATACTGATCCTTTCACGTTTAATGAGCGTATTGATATCAAGGATGATTTGTTGCAACGATATTCCGAACAAGTTATCGATGCAACCCCGTTCGATATTGATGGTCAGGCATTTGCTGATCGGGGAGATGTAATTATTGACACTCATATCGTGGGTAAGCTTGTTGTACCGTCCTCAAGGTCACTTGAGCCGGTAGACTTACCTTTAGACTTTACCATCGAGGAGTTTTATGTGCCTTCTAAGGCTGCTGAAGCCCGATATGGTAAAGATGATGTGGTGTTTGTCCTCGATGAAGATGCCGAAGTTGATATGGAATCTGCAGTAAGCGATAATGTTATTCTGCATATTCCAATGCACATTTTGTCTCCTGACGAGATTGCTGGCAAACAGATGCCCAGTGGCAAAGATTGGGACGTCATGTCAGTAGATGATTATAAGAATCAGAAGGCAGAGTTGAACACAGTTGATCCACGTCTGGCAAAATTGAAAGATCTTTTTAAAGATCAAGATTCAAAATAACCGGGCCTAAAAATTTCACTAGTGGATATTTTATTTTTGCAAGGAGGGAAAGAATATGGCAACACCAGCACGTAGAACTTCAAAAGCAAGAAAACGCTTGCGTCGCGGTCACATTAAGTTGACGACTCCTAATTTGAGCCTCGACCCTAAGACCGGTGAATACACCATGCCACACCATGTTTCACCATCAGGCTTTTACAAAGGCCGTAAAGTAATTAAAGATAACAAGTAGTTTGACAAAACGGTTTAGAACGCCATGGATTCTAAGCTGTTTTTTTATACCCAAAATTTGGGCTCTTCGTCAACTGTTGTTGGTGAAACTAAATTCGAGTTCTAATCACTTTGTGATTAGGGCTCTTTTTGTTTTGA
>NZ_JAUCAP010000007.1:0-62470 GCF_030361045.1 Lentilactobacillus sp. TOM.63 | reverse complement strand
TGGTCACCGATGCGCAAAAAGTGGAAGACAATTTGGCCAAAGTTGCCTTCACGGAAGATGAGCCTGGCGGCGGAGTCTTAACCCTTGGCGGTCTGCTTGAACAAAATTCCAACTACAAAGGTTTTGGTAACTCCTTAGTGGTTGAATTATTGACCGGAATTTTGGCTCAGGGGTCGATCTCTGCTGATACGAATAAGCCAGGTCGACATGACTTCAGTCAGTTCTTCTTAACCATTAATCCGGCGTTATTTGGTGAGCTTGATGATCTCAAGCAACGGGCTTCTAAGATGTTTGATCGGATTCGCCATCTTAAGCACGTTTCCGGGACTCATATCATGATCCCCGGTGATCGTGAGTATAAGCATTATGACGAAAATCTCAAACAAGGCGTTGTGATTGATGATAAGACCGCCAAGGAGCTTGAAACAATTGGCAAGCAAGCCGGTGTTGCCGTTCCCCCAGCAATCTAGTTCTGATTGGTATCTCCACTTATGACTAACTCTACAAAATGCTTTTCTGCAACCAAAAGCGTTATAGTAGTTGTGGTACCAACAAAATGATTTGAGGAGGTATTCAATTGAAAACTGTTCTGATTTTGGGAGCTGCCGGTCAAATTTCAAGTTATTTGATTCCAGCCCTCTTACAACAAACTAATTTTAACTTAAAACTGTATGCTCGCAATGCCAATAATCGGATTAAAGTGACTGATCCGAGCAGAGAAATTGTCATTGATGGCGACTTCAACGATAAAGCTACCTTGGATCGAGCCATGGATGGGGTTGACGCAGTGTATCTAAACGAAATGCGTGATCTTGATTCCGTTAAAAATATTGTGGCGGCAATGGATGCCAACCACGTCCGTCAATTTATCGGGGCCACCGTCCTTGGAATTGAAGATGAGGTCAAAGGCGCCTTTGGTCAGTGGAATACCAGTATGATTGAAAGCTCAATCACCAAGCGGATTAAAACCGCCAAAGTCATTAAGAATTCTGATCTCACTTATACGTTGCTGCGGTTAGCTTGGCTTTATAATAAAGACGGTAACACCAACTATGAGTTAACTGACAGCGACCAGCCATTTGGTGGTACCCAAGTGACCCGTCAGGCTGTTGCCCAACTAATTGTTAACATTTTGCAGGATGAATCACGCAAGTACGCCCGCAAGAGCTTGGGTGTTAACGAGCCGAATACAAATTGGGATAAACCGTCGTTTTATTAATTTGATGAAATTAGGCCGAACGGTAACTTGATCCCAGAATTTAAGTAAAAAAAGTAATGCATTCCGGTTTTGGAATGCATTACTTTTTGGCTTAAATGGCAAGGATCAGTCACATTTAGCTGGTATTATTTCTAGGAAACTGAAGCGCAAATTTAAAGCGTTTAAGTTAAATCTTACCGACTAATTTAGTTCCCGGCTGCAACGTTTTTTCACCTGGCTTCCAATTTGCTGGGCAAACCCGATCGCCGTGTTCAGCGACAAATTGAGCGGCTTCTAAAGTCCGGAGCACTTCCTGGGCATTGCGACCGATGCCCATATCGTTGATCGTGTACGACCGAATGGTACCTTGGGGATCAATGATGAAGACCCCTCGGTAGGCTTGACCAGCATCCTCATCAAGAACGTCAAAGAACCGGGCTAGCTTACCAGCTGGATCTGCCAACATTGGGTACTGGACTTTACCAACCTCTTCACTTTGTTCATGCCAGGCTTGGTGAACAAATTCCGTATCTTCAGAAACGGAATAAATTTCTGCGCCAGCTTTTTTAAACGCCGCGTAATTATCAGCTAAATCGCCTAACTCAGTTGGACAAACAAATGAAAAATCAGCGGGATAAAAGAACATAATCGACCAATGCCCTAATAGGTCCTGCTTGGCAACTGGTTTGACTTCACCATTCTGAAAAGCATTTACTTTGAAATCATCAATTTCTTTACCGATAAAGTTCATATGCGTCTCCTCCAATGATTATCATTTACAACCTGTATCCAGTTTAAAATATTTCGGAGAAGTTTTCAATAATGATTCTAAGATAATATTAATTCTAACTTAAAAGCGGACTAATCTGTAAAGATTTTCTTGGCAATTCCAAATGCCGACCAAGCCTTGGGCCACCCGGCATAGAATGCCAAGTGAGTGATTAATTCAACCATCTCATCTTTGGTCACGCCATTTTGTTTGGCCATCTTCATATGAGCTTCTAACTGTGGGAACAAGCCCTGTGACATCAGGCTGGCACAGGTGATCATGCTCCGGTCGCGAGCGGATAGTTTGGATTCTCGGGACCAAACCTCGCCAAATAAAACATCGTCATTTAATTCCGCAAACTTGGGAGCAAAATCACCCAAATTATCGCGACCAGCTGTTTGTTTTTTTGCCATTGTTATTTGACCTCCAATTTGTCATATTGTTCATCTAAAACTGGCTCTAACCATTCCGGAGTTCCCGCAGTAATTGCAATGTGGGAGAACCAGCTATCCTTGGTGGCACCATGCCAGTGTTTAACACCATCGTGGGTGACGATAACATCGCCTGGGACTAGGTGCTGGGCTGGCTTTCCTTCCTCCTGGTACCAGCCTTCACCGCCAGTGACCAATAAAATCTGAAAGCCATCGTGGTGAATGTGCCAGTTATTCCGGCAGCCAGGTTCAAAAGTGACGTTCACCACCCCCACATTAACATCAGGATCATTCACCAATCCCTGTAAATAACTCTGGCCAACAAAATACTTTGCATAGGCATCATTCTTCGGCCCAGCTGGAAAAATAATCCCATTCTTAACATTTTCATTTTTTGCCATGATTCATTTCTCCTTTTATGCTTGTTTAGTTGGGTAAACCGTAAACTCATTTACGTTAACGTCTTCTGGCTGATCAATCGCAAAGTTCACCACTCGGGCAACCGCTTGCGGACTAATGCCAACCGAGTTATACAGACTGTCCATCCCCGCTCTCGTCTTTTCATCAGTGATTGTGTGAAGCAACTCCGTATTGATAGCAGCCGGATACAACGTCGCGGTCCGAATGTTGGTCCCCTCTTGGGCACTTTCCATTCGAATCACTTCCATCAAATTACGAACGGCAAACTTGGTTGCGCCATAAACGCCGGCGCCAGGAAAGCTCTTAATCCCGGCAACTGAGGAAGCCGTGATAATTTGACCATGCTTTTGGCTGGTGAAATCAGGCATTACTGCGGCTACCCCGTTTAGAACCCCTTTCAAGTTAATATCGATCATTGCGTTCCACTCATCGACATGGAGCGCGCTGATTGGCGAACTCGGCATGATCCCCGCATTGTTAAAAATGACATCCACTCGGCCAAATTGATTCTTTGCCAACTGAACCAATGCTTTAACTTCTGCCGGCTTGGTCACATCGGTTGATCGATAGGTGGCCTGACCGCCAGCCTTAATGATTTGATCAGCAATCTCCTTTATTCTTTCCGTTCGGCGGGCACCCAATACTAACTTGGCTCCATTTTTAGCGAGCAACTTTGCGGATGCTTCCCCAATTCCAGAGGATGCCCCGGTAATAATGACAACTTTACTTTCAACACTCATATAGCCATCTCCTCAAATTAATTTCAAGTTTTTCTTTACAAACGTCACCTTACAACTTAAAGTGGACTTTAAGTCAATAACTAATTTTAACAAGAATTGAGGAATTTAAATGCCAGCACTCAAAACTGAATCAAGTTATCCAATTGGCAAATTTGCTGATCTCGTTGATCTCACCGCACCAACAATTCGTTACTATGAGAGCCAAGGCCTCTTGAAGGCTAGACGAAACGACAGTGGCCGGCGTTATTTCACTGAAGCGGATATCAAATGGGTCAAGTTCCTACTGCATTTAAAAGGAACTGGCATGAGCATCAACGACCTCAAGCAATACGTCACTTGGCGCGCTATGGGCGACGAGACCATCCCTAATCGGTTGGCACTGTTGGAAAATACTCAAGCTGATTTCATGAAGAAATACCGCGAAGTCCAACACCATTTGGAAATTTTGAATGACAAAATCAACTGGTACAAACAAAAAGAAACCGGCAAAACGGATAGTCAGGAACCCTTTGCCGATTATTTAAACCGGATGGGCCACGAGGAATAAAGCGACCGTTAATATTTTGCTTTACAAACGCTTTCATTCAACTTAAAGTATAGTTATAAATAACTTCTTGTTTTAAAAGGATTGGAGATAGCACGATGGCAGAAACCGATTCAGAACATAGATATACCCTTAGTGAATTTTCACGAATTGTTGATCTGCCCATCCCGACAATTCATGCTTATGAACGCCAACGAGTTATCAAGGCCCATAGCAGCGAAGGCAGCCGGAGAATTTTCACCGATGCCGACGTTGACTGGGTCAAGTGTTTAGTTCATTTAAAGGCCGCTGGAATGAGCCTGCAAGATATTCAAGAATACGTTGCCTGGCAGGACTTGGGTGACGACACGATCCCTAATCGCGTGTCCTTATTGGAGCGAACCCGTGACGAATTTGTTCGTAAAAATCAGCGAATTCTTCAACACTTGCAAGTGGTCAATGATCGCATTGCTTGGTATGAGGCGAAAGAATCTGGCGAGCCAAGCGGCAATGAACCGTTTGCGCAGTACGTCAAGGAACGCGGCCACACAGAATAGGTAATCACTAGATTGTGGCTGATAAACAACCTTCAGAAATTCGACATCAAAAAGGAGTCCAGGACATATATTAATTTTCAATCGATGATTATTCACATAGATCACCATAGCCACTTAGATAAAAGCTGCGCCAAATGGCTGATCCCTGCCATTTAATAAAAATGACCAACTATTCCAAAGTCAGGAATAATTGGTCATTTTCGTTAAATTCTGGGATCAAAACGCCTGTTGTCCCTGTCTCCTAACTACTCATACAATATCATGGCACCCACATAACCAAACCCAACGGCAAATTTGACACTGACGACTTTTTTATCATGGTTGGCCAAGAAACGGTTCACTTTCTTATCCAAGCTATTTTGGCCCATCGCAGTAAACGTTTTGCTTTTCATGTGATTACCTCATTTCTTTTCGATACTTTGCATACATATAAACGGCCGCGGCGATCATCGCAAACGCGTATTTATACAGCTTGAATTGATTAACCAAATACGTTGACGGAAACACAATCTCACAAACCAGAATCACAACCAATGCCCACGACATTGCTTTCAAGTATGTCTTGGAAGTTCGCTCATCCGATTCACCTAGCCGTCTTACCAATATCCATACCATGACGAAAGATAATACGAGGAGAATCATTCCGGTGCCAACCAATATATTAAAGTTGTCGCTGTCCTTTTCCGCCCATAATTTAATTGGATAAAAAATCCAGGCTGGAATATCTGAAAGTGATTTAACGTCCATCGGAACCATCTCCTTCTACATAAGTAAAAATATCAGTAATCGGGACCTTAAAATAGTGAGCGATCCGAAATGCCAACTTGAGTGACGGTGAATAATGACCCTTTTCCATGACTAAAATTGTTTGCTTACTGACACCAACTGCATCTGCCAAGTCCTTTTGAGACATGTGACTGAGAACCCTGAATTCATATACTTTGTTCATAATCTGATCATCATCAAACTTCTTTTTACTCATTTGCATCACCTCACCTCACAAGAATAGCCTACAACTATATTTTCTAAAAGTAAAGTATTATTTGCCATAAATAAAATTTAGTTAATAAAAAGACGGCTACATTCTACATGCAGTTGCCTTTTTATTGAAAGATTAATTTAATCCTGTTCCTTTTGATAAACGTATTGACGAGTCATTGGCAACCCAGTTCCACTCGGTGCATTCGTCAGCAAATACTGCATAACGTCAATGTTACCTGCTTCAAATGAAGCCGCGCTGGCTTGCAGGTACAGCGACCACATTCTTGAGAACGGCACACCATACTTGGCTTGTACTTTATCAAGAACCTTCATGTAATTGGCATACCAAATTTCAAGGGTCTTTTGATAATGACGACGAAGTGGTTCCAAATCTGTTAACTGAAGACCGGCATCCATTACGTGAGTCAAATTCTCAGCCATGTTTGGAATATAGCCACCGTGGAAAATATACTTATTCAAGAAAGGATCAACCCCGGCCCCAACGTGTTGTCCGGTAATCCCGTGGATCAATGCCCGCCCATCTGGTTCCAAGAAATCCTTGACCTTCTTGAAGTACAACCCAAGGTTCTCCTTACCAACATGTTCAAACATGCCAACCGAGGTCACATAATCAAACTTTTCGTTGACTTCACGGTAGTCTTCCAACAAGACGTCAACTTTACCTTCCAAATGGCGCTTGGCAATTTGTTCCTTAGTGAAATCATATTGCTCTTGACTAAGGGTAATCCCAGTTGCGTGAAGATCAAATTCTTCAGCAGCCATGAACAATAAGGTTCCCCAACCACTACCGATGTCTAATAAACGCTTGCCGGCAACCGGATTGAGCTTATGCAAAATATGACGGTCCTTATTGATCTGAGCCTGTTCCAACGTATCGTCATCATGCTCAAAGTAAGCACATGAATAAGTCATTGATTTATCCAACCACATCTGATAAAAATCATTGCCAATATCATAGTGGCTTTGAATATCTTTTTCACTTTCCTTTTCAGAATGGGAAATCTTTGGTAAATGTTTTAAAAATGGGTTGTTGGTCAAAAAACTACCCGACTGACGGAAAGCTGAGGCAACCAGTTCCTGAATGCTGCCATCGATTTCAATGTCGCCGTTCATGTATGCTTCAGCGAGGACTAAAGTTGGCTTTGACGTCATTTCTTTAATTGGAATTTCTTTTTTAATTTCAATTTTTGCTTTGGGATCGCCGTCACCATATGTTTCAGTCTTACCATTCCAATAAGTAACTGAAACCGGAATGTCGAACGCATGACTCAATAATTCCCTGTAAACCGTTTTCTCTAACATCAAATAAACCTCCACGAATTATGATAATAAGTCCAGTGTAACGCTTATAGGGGTTATAAAAGCAACCCCAAATTGAAAATTAATTTCAATTTTTTTGTTCTGAGTCGTCCATGTCGCGGTCAATTTCCAACAGGCAACCAGACACTCAGCAGCGTACTGATCCTGCCACAATAAAAGCCTGCCGATCATAGCAGACTTTTCAAGCAGTCATTAGAACTGGGTTAACCGATGTATTTGCCGACAGCAGTTAACTTATCGAGAACAGTCCGTTTATGGGGCGTGTGATCAATCACAACACTCAAATCTTGACCGGCCAGCTTGCCGTGGTGCCGGCCGTTCGCCCACTGATCGACATTGGTCAGATCATACACAATCCCGTCAATTGCAACATAAGCCTTGTTACCATCTTTGCCGTCAAATTGCGCTAGTTGAGCCTTTGTAAAGGTTGTTTCAGCCATATCGTAGCCTCCTTATCACGTTCAAATATTTCCTTTAACTATACAACCTAATCCTTAAATATTTCAAGCAGTTTATGCTTCTTTATCTGGCAAATCGACCAGCTTAAATTGAGTGCCGCCATCATAAATAACCGCGTATAGCAATTTATCCTTATCCTCATCAAAGGGGCCGAGATTGATTGCCTGATGGCCGTCATAGGTCGCAACATCTTCAAACCGGTCAAAAATAATCTTGCGGACTAACTTCAAGACGTTGTTTTTTGCCTCAGCTTTTTCTGCAGCCACTGCTAATGTGTAGCCTTGGTCCAAGAACAACTTGATCTGATAGGCCTTGATTAACATGCTATAACTAAATTTACGATTCTGATTTTTACCCTGTTTACTTTCAATGTAGCCCTTGCGCTCCCAGTAACGTAGCTTGGTTTGAGAAATCCCGGTTGCCCGGGAAACATCCCCTAAGCCCATGTACCAGGCATTATCTTTGACAATTTCGGCTAATTTTTGTTTGAATTCTTTATCCACTTAAATTCCTCGTTTCTAATCATCGAGACTGTGTAATTGGTTTCATTGGCTCTAGATGGGCATTCTTATTATTAGATTCTCTATAACCCACCGTCTATTCATTAACATTAAGTATATATTCTTGAATATCGTTGTCAAGATAGTTGACAATTGTTGTGAATAATCTTATATTAGTCAGGAATCGTTTTTTGAAGAAATCTAATTTGAAGTGAAGAAGGTAATCAATCGTGGCAAATTCAGTAGACGAAAATGGCAAGCCATATAATCGTGGAATAATGATTGTGGTCATTTTAATTGGTACGTTTTGTACTATTTTGAACCAGACCATTCTTTCGACGGCATTTCCTACTATTATGAAGGCCTTTGATGTGTCGACATCAACCGTTCAGTGGTTGACCACTGGCTTCATGATGGTTAACGGGATTATGATCCCAATTAGTGCTTGGTTAAGCACAAGATTCAATTCTAAAATACTCTATATAAGTGCGATGACAACGTTCTTCATTGGAACTATCGTCTGTTACACCGCACCAAACTTTGGAATGCTCCTGACTGGCCGTTTGATTCAAGCATTGGGTGTGGGGGTTACCATGCCATTACTCCAGACCATTATGCTGTCAATCTTTCCGCCTGACAAACGAGGAACTGCCATGGGCCTTGCCGGAATCGTCATCGGCTTAGCCCCAGCCATTGGCCCAACTCTTTCTGGATGGGTCATTGACAACTGGACTTGGCGAGATCTTTTCGGCATGATTCTGCCATTACTAGTAATCGTTATTTTGGCCAGTTTTTTCTTTGTTAAGAGTGTACTGCCAACGAAGAAAGTTGGAACAGACATACTCTCAATCATCATGTCAACCGTTGGCTTTGGTAGCTTACTTTACGGGTTCTCATCAGTTGGTGAGGACGGCTGGGGCAGCGCAACAGTTATCAGTACCCTCGTGATCGGGGTTATCTTCATCATTGGTTTCATTTGGCGTCAATTAACCATGAAGAAACCCTTCTTGGAATTCCGAGTTTATCGGTCATTTCCATTCACCATTTCTGCCATCTTAAGTTCTGTTACAATGATGGCAATGGTTGGAGTTGAAATGGTCATCCCATTGTACCTGCAAATTGTTAAAGGCATGTCTGCGTTTGAATCCGGACTAACCCTCCTTGCTGGAGCCATTATGATGGGAATCATGAGCCCAATTACTGGCCGGGCTGTGGACCGGTTTGGTGCCAGACGGCTTTCGATCATCGGAATGTTCTTTCTAACCCTTGGCTCAATTCCATTTATCTACATTACAAAGAGTACGCCAACTATCTACATCGTGTTCTTCTACGCCGTTCGGATGTTCGGTATTTCAATGTCAATGATGCCGGCTACCACAGTTGGAATGAACTCCTTACCACTTAATCTACTGAGTCACGGAACTGCTGTTAACAACACGCAACGCCAAGTCGCTAGTTCAGTTGGAACCGCCGTGTTGATCAGTATCTTGACCAACGTAACGAAGAACAATATGCCTTCAAAGCACATGCTGACCACTAACCCATTGAATTACCAGACCCATGCCATTAACGCGACATTAAGTGGTTACCATGCAGCATTCCTGATCTCATTGATCTTCTGTCTGCTTGCATTTATCACCGCGTTCTTCTTGAAAAACCGTGGTCACTCATCTGACTATACTAAAGCAGGAGGCGAAGATTAATGATATTAGCAACTTTAGTAATTAGTGTTGTTTTGGGCTTTGTCTTCTTCATTTACATTGAAAACAAGACTTGGAGCAATATCTTGACCGCCATCGCAATTATCGGGGCGGTTCTGTCAACCTTTTACATTATCAAAAACGACCATGATCATTACGGAATGAAACAAGCCACCGAACAAACGGCTCAGCCAATTTATTCCGTTGGCAAGTCAAAGCAAATGCAAATGGTCTTATATCAACCAATTGGCACTGCCGATAAGAAAAAGGTTTATATCTACCAAAAATCGGCGGATGCTAAGAAAAAATCCCACACCCGAGCAAAAGATGACACCACCAACAAAGTGGTTCGCATTAACGGCGAATCCAAGATGGTGACTCAAACCACTCATTGGAAATACAAAAATAAAGCTGCCAAGTTATGGTTTGGAATTGCCGATGAAGGCAATAAACTAGTCAAGCAACACAATACCTTGTATATCAACAAGGACTGGCTCGTACTTTCGACTACCCAAGCTAAAGCCCTGCAGAAGAAGATGGCTGATAAGTCTTATCAAGCCCAATTGAAAACTGCTGGAAAAGCCTTCGTCACCAAACAAGTGATGGCGGCCATGCAAAAGAACCCAAGGATGTCTGCTGCCGACCGCGCAAAGCTGGTTAAGCAAGCGACTGCTGAGTTCCAAGCCCAAGCAGTTAAGAAGTTAATTGCGTCCTTGAAGTAATTCAGTTTACTAGCCTCAAAAAAGCGTTCCATAAAATCCAGATTGGATTTATGGAACGCTTGTTATTGTCCAGCCACTAAAAGTTAATGTTTACTAAGCTGCTTAACCAATTTTTCGGGAAAACTTTTTGAATCCAAATAATCGATCAATTCTTGGATAATATTCAGCCGGAATATCTAAATCAATCGCCTTCAAGTTGTTCTCAAGCTGACTTGGCTTGCTGGCACCCGTGATTAAGCTGGAAATTCTTGGATCTCTCAACGTCCAGGCTAATGCAAATGTTGCCAAATCTGTATTGAGCTCGCCGGCCATCTGGACTAAGACTTCAACCTTATCTAAATTATCTTCAGTCAAGAGTGCTTTGATCTGATCCTGGTAAGTTGCCCGCGAACCAGCAGGAATTTGGTGGCCCTTACGATATTTGCCGGTCAACAATCCTTGAGACAATGGTGAGAATGGCACAACACCAAGGCCTAATTTGCCACAAACATCCAACAATTCATGTTCAATATATCGATCAAACATATTATATTGCGGCTGAACCACGGACATTGGGTGGAGTCCCCGCTCTTGAATGATCAATTGGGCTTCCAAGATTTGGACTGGCCGCCATTCGCTGACGCCATAATACAGAATTTTACCTTGATCCACCAGGTCGCTTAATGCCTGTAATGTTTCTGCCAATGGTGTTTCAGGATCAAATCGGTGACAGAAGTAGAGATCTAAATAATCTGTCTGCATATTTTTCAGCGATGTGTCAATTGATTCCATAATGTGCTTTCTGGATAACCCGCGATCGTTGATTCCCTCACCGGTTGGGAAAAAGACTTTACTGGATAAGACAAGCTCTTTGCGAGGGAATTGTTGAAGCGTTTTGCCGAGAAATCGTTCGGCAGCCCCGCCACTGTATGCATCGGCACAGTCAAAGAAATTAATCCCATGTTCATATGCCAAGTTGATACTTTGAGCAGCTAACTCCTGCTTATCTGGTTCGCTGACATCAGTCATCCAGCTCCCCAATGCCAATTCACTTACCCGCAAGCCTTGCTTACTTAAATGTCGGTATTTCATATGATTGGTTCCTCCTAATAGTTGAAATAAGGCATCGTTTAAATTCCTTATTTACTTTACTCTAGCACCTCAAGTATACTTGAGGTAAAGTTAAATATTTCGGAGGCATTTAATGACCACTTACACCATCGCGGAAGTTTCAAAGAAATACGATTTGCCCATCTCAACACTGCGTTACTACGAAGAAATCGGGCTGCTTCCCCACGTTGCCAGAAATGGCAAAAACCGCCTGTACAACCAAGCGAATTTGGATCGGTTGGCGGCAATTTGCTGCTTCAAGGATACCGGAATGCCACTCAAAGAACTCCAGACACTCTTTAAATATGAGGACCAAGACCATGATTTAGATGAAGTGATTGATCTGCTCCAAACCCATTGCAACCGGGTGGCAGATCAGCTCGTCCTCCTTAAAGAAAATCAACGCCATATTCGGCGAAAGCTTCAATACTACACCGATATCCGGAGTGCCCAGGTGAACCATCAACCGCATCCAGATTGGGATGATTATCCATTAAGTCGGTTTGAGTGAATCTGCGATAACTAAAGCGTATCAAAAAGCAGTGGCCCCAATGACGAATTGTTTGTCAATCGTCGGGGCTACTGCTTTTTAAGCTGACCATGATTAATCAGCCTTTTTAATTATTTTTCAATCGTCACTGTTTCCATCGTAACCGCTTCTTTAGGCTTATCGGAGCCGTTTCGGTCAACCTGACTAATTTCCTTGACGACATCCATGCCGTCAATCACTTGGCCAAACACCGTATGCCTGAAATCAAGCCAAGGGGTGCCACCATTTTGATAAGCTTCAATAATTTCTTCTGGGTAACCAGCCGTCTTCATTTGCTGAACCATGCCATCGTCAACATGCTCGTTGGTCACAATAAAAAATTGGCTGCCATTAGTATCCGGACCGGCATTGGCCATCGACAAAGCACCGTTGATATTAAACAGTTCTGGTGAAAATTCATCAGCGAAGTCGCCGCCAAAACTGCTTTCACCACCGGCACCAGTTCCAGTTGGATCGCCGCCTTGGATCATAAAGTCTGGAATTACGCGATGGAAAGTAACCCCATCGTAGTAACCCTTTTCAGCTAAGGCAACAAAGTTCTCCACCGTTTTGGGAGCTTGCTCAGGGAATAACTGAATCACAATATCGCCATGGTTGGTTTTAATGGTTGCTTTGGGGCCATTTGCGTGTGCCAAATCTAGTTGAGGTAAGGTCATTATTTATTTTCTCCTTTATTATGCATCATCACTACTGCAAAAGCGTATCATATCCCGAGAGGAAAGTCAGGTAAATACAGCTAATTATTAACACTTTTTGCTTTGAATACGTTAGAATTGACTTGTACAAATTTTCACGAAGACGGGGTAACAGACATGAAAGTCTCTCAAGAACATTGGCGTCGAAATATTTATCTATTTCTGATCAGTCAATTTCTAACCGGAATTACCAGTATGATCGTCCAATACGCAATCATTTGGTATTTAACCAAAAAAACCGGGTCGGCTACGGTACTGAGTATTGCTACCATTTTAGGGATGCTGCCGATGGTCATTCTCAGCCCTTTTGTAGGCCCAATGGTCGATCGCTGGAATAAGAAGGGGTTATTGATCTTTCCGGATGTATTTGCAGCCTGTTTTGCTATTATTCTTTCAGTATCTGGAACGGTCTTTCACGTTTTCCCACTGTGGCTGATTTTTATTTCGCTACTCATGCGGTCATGCGCCCAAACCTTCCAGATGCCAACGATTCAATCCGTAATGCCGACAATGGTGCCAGACAAGGAATTGACCAGAATGAACGGCCAGCTCGGAATGGTTCAGTCCGCCAACATGATTATTGCACCGGCTTTGGGGGCCTTCCTATTCGCCCTGATTCCAATCGAGTACCTCATCTTATTGGATGTCTTAGGTGCCATCATCGGGATTTGCATTTTAACCTTTGTTCAGATTCCAAATAACGAAAAAATCGATCAGCCGATGCACGTCCTGCACAATACCAAACTTGGCATCAAGCAGTTGACCAGCAATAAGGGGCTTTGGTCTATTACCCTAATTGGGGCTGTCTTCACCTTGACCTATATGCCGGCTGCCAGCATGTACCCACTCATGACAATGAAATACTTTCAGGGAACGGTCAGCCAAGCCGGCTTGATTGAAGCCATTTATTCAAGCGGAATGTTTATCGGTGGGGCCATCATCGGGATTTTTGGTAAATGGAAAAACCGGATGAAGCCCGTGATTATTGCTTTCTTTTTGGTTGGTATCCCCACCGGAATTAGTGGCATCCTGCCAGGCAACCAAACCGGCTTTGTTTGGTTTGCGGTCTTAAACATCGTCGAAGGCATTGCCACACCATTCTTCACGACACTCCTCATGGCAATGATTCAACAAAGCTATCCGCCTAAGGAACTTGGTCGGGTCTTGGGGGTTCTCAACTCGTTACTCAACTTGGCTGGGCCGATTGGGCTCATCTTTGCCGGCCCACTTGCCGACGTCATTGGAATTGAACGGCTGTTTATTATCGCCGGTATCGGTTCGGCGATCTGCGGCTTAGTGGCACTGCTGATGCCATTAACGCGGCAATACGATATTCGGTTGCATGAAAAGTTAGCCGAAAAAGAATAGGCTGTAAAAAAGTGGTGGCTCTCCTCCCGACTTCAGTTGTTGAGTTGGGAGGTGGGCTACCACTTTTTTCTCTGATATTGTTTGGTGATTAAGTTATTCCTAATGTGAGGTTAGAGGGAGAAATGGCGTTGGTTATTGCCTCTGTTTTTAATCGTTTGGATCACTTTACTAGGACAGCTCCTCAAAGCAGTAACCTGCACGTAAGCACCTCTAAGAAAAATCCCCAAACCCGGGATTTCTCTTAGAGGAGACTTACGCTCCGGTTACTAACCGCTTTGATCCGCTTACTCATTTTTTATCTTCTCACCCGTCAAGCCCATTGCATTAATCGCCACAATGACCGTTGACATCGCCATCACCGCTGCTCCAACTGCTGGATCGAGGATAATGCCGATAAATGATAAGACACCGGCAGCCAGCGGAATTGCAATAAGGTTATAGCCAGCTCCCCACCACAAGTTTTGGACCATCTTGCGATTGGTAATTTTGGCCAAATCCAAGAAATGTAGAATGTCACTTGGTTCTGATTTAACCAAGATCACGTCTGCTGAATCAATTGCGACATCCGTTCCGGCACCAATTGCGACACCAATGTTTGCCGCTGCTAAACTAGGGGCATCGTTCACCCCATCACCAACCATGATGACATGATTGCCCTTTGCTTGATACTCAGCCACAATCTTTTGCTTATCATTGGGTAACAGACCTGCGTGAAATTCTTTTAATCCAAGTAAACCAGCCACGTGTTCAGCGGCTTTTTGATTATCACCGGTTAACATCACCGGAGTAATTCCCCGCTTTTGCAAACCACTGATTAACTCTTTAGCCCCAGCCTTAATGGTATCGCCCTCAGCAACCATTCCCTGGACTTGTTTATCTTGAAGAAGGAAACTGACTGAGTTACCTTTTGCGGCCCACTCATCAGCAACTCCTTGATCAAATTGAATGCCCTGTTTCGTCAGATAGTTGCCGTTAACAATCATATATTGGTGACCGTTGATTTCACCAGCAATACCCACGCCGGGAATATTTTGAGACGCTTGAGCTGCTTCAACTTTAATCCCTTTTGCCTGAGCTGCGGCGATAATTGCCTGGGCAAGCGGATGAGTTGAATTGCTTTCAAGAGCTGCCAACCGCGTCAGCAACGTCTGTTCGTCAACATCTTTACTCGGGACCAAAGCATTCACGGTAAATTGACCTTCAGTCAAAGTTCCCGTCTTATCCAGAAGAACGTGGCTGACATGTTGGCTGGCTTCAATGGCTTGCCGATTGCGAACCAGCAGACCGTTTTGAGCACCAATTGAAGTCGAACGCGAAACGACCAGCGGAATTGCCAACCCTAAAGCGTGGGGGCAGGCAATCACGAAAACCGTCACCATAATCGTCATTGCAGTTGCCAAACTTTGTGGTAACCAAGCAAAGAAAGCAATGATTCCAACGCCAAAAGCAGCGTAGAACAGGTATTTGGCCACTAGATCAGCCTTATCTTCACCTTTTGATTTGGAATGTTGGGCATTTTGAACCATCTTCATGACTTGAGAGAGATACCCGGAATCCCCGGTACCACTGATTTTAACCGTCAGCGTACCGTTATTATTAGTCGCTCCGCCAATGACCTTGTCGCCAACATTCTTGGTAACGGCAGCTGATTCACCAGTCACCAAGGCTTCGTTCACTGTGGATTGACCATCAGTGATAACTCCGTCAGCAGGGATACTTTCTCCAGAGCGAACTTGAAATGACTGGCCAACTTGTAAATCGGCCACGGCAACGTCTTTAGTCTCACCGGTTTCAGTGACCAGATGAGCTGTCTTAGGTAGCAAGGCCGCCATCTTTTGTAAGGCGTCACCGGCACCCATCAAAGCATTCATTTCAATCCAGTGCCCTAACAACATGATTAAGATTAGCGTCGCCAATTCAAATGAAAAATCCATCACGTGGTTCGCTGGATTCAAGAAATTGTTAGCCACAAATGCGTACAAACTATAAAAGTACGAAACCGAGATTCCAAGGGTAACCAGCGTCATCATTTCAGGTGACTTATCCTTGATCTCGGCAACTGCGCCCTTCAAGAACGGCATCCCACCATAGAAATAGAGTGCTGAATCAAACAACACAATCACAATACCAACAGCCAGCGGGGCATTCAAATTAATAATTGAAATATTTAAGCCCATGATGGGTGCCAACAATAAGACTGGAATTGCCAAAACAACCGAAATCCAGAACTTAACCTTCAAGTTCCCCATGTGCATCATGGAGCCACCGTGCATCATGGAGCCACCGTGCATCATCACGTCACCACCGGCCATATCCATATTATCCGACATATCCATATGGCCATGATCCATCCCGCTCATGTTCATGCTCCCATGATCCATTTTCATCTGATGGTCCGTTGAACTTATCCCGTGATCCATCTTCATACCGTCATGGTTCATCGATTGCATACCGTTCATCTTTTGGTGATCATTTTTTATATCATCCATCTTCATCTGGTCCATATTATTTTCCTTATTGGCCATGTTCCTCAACCTCCTCACACATATGATGGCCCGGCAAACAGTTGCACTGCACCTGTTCAGGGGCTGTTTTTGCTTTTTCCGTTAAAATAGCTTGCAGTTCAGCGATATCTGCCTGGGAAAGCTCCCTGGTTTTGATAACGCCGGCAATTGTGGACCCAGCCCGCATTGCACACATATGATCAAACAGATCTGTCGCTGCTGCGGCCATGGACCCTTTCTCGCCCACAATTGGTTTAAAAACGAACGGTCGACTCGTTCCGCTCTGGGCAACGGCCCCTTTATTAATCAGCCGATGCAATAAGGTCTTTGTCGTCGAATCTGACCAGCCTTGTAGTTGATTCATCGCGTCAATCAGCTCCCGGCTTGTGGTTTTCCCCATTGTCCAAATTGCTCTCATAACTTCCCATTCTGAGTCTGTGATAGTTTCGTTCTTTGCGTCTTTCATTTTGGGGTCTCCTCTGCGTTATCCTTTAAATTTACATCTGTCACCTTTCAACAATTCAAGTTTACATCTGTCACTTATTTAATGCAAATTTTTCTACCGATCAATGGTTATTCTGGGCAATAAAAAAAGCGCTCATTGATTGTCATGAACGCTCTTTCAACTTTTAACCGATAACCGATTTAATGATTTAAAAATGCTTCCCTAGAATATCCAAACTTCGGCGTTGACCGTCCATGATCGCAACATCTGGCAGGTGTCCCCAAGTTTCAAAGCCATTTTTCTTAAACAACTTCTGGCTCGGTGCGTTGTGGGTGAAGATAAAGGCGACCAACGCATCCAAGCCTAAACGGGCCAGTTGACCAGTAACATAATCAATTGCTTGTTGGCCAATCCCATGGTGCCGGTACCTTTCATCAATATAGATACTGATCTCCGCCGTTCGGTGGTATGCCGGCCTGCCGTAAAAGGATTCCAGCCCAACCCAGCCCGCAATTTGATTATTCTCTTTGATGACCCAGATTGGGCGATTATCGAGGTTAAAATCATCAAACCAAGCCTGTTTTGAAGCAACCGATACCGGCTCCAAGTCAGCAGTTGCCAGCCGGCTGGGAATCGTTTCGTTATAAATTGCAACGATCGTGGGTAAGTCCGTTGGTCGCGCGTTCTCAAATTTGATTGTCATTAAACCACCTCATGTTTTTAGCTACCTCAATAGTCTAAGTCAGCCGGTCTAGTTACACAAGCGTTTCAGTATAAAAAAGGCTGCCGTTCAACCCCCTATTGAGGATTTAAGCAACAGCCCAGATATAACAGATTATGGTTAACTTTTATGGTTATTTCATGCTAGCGGCCATCTTAATTGCCGTGGTTGGATCAGTTGTTTTTAAACGATAAACCACATTACCCGACTGCCAATTAATTAATTGAGAAGAATCCCCAACATTGAATTTGACAACTCCCTGACTCTTTGGGGCCGGTAAGGCATAATTTTCAAACATTGAAACACTGTTAACCGCTAACTTCTTAGGAGTGGTGTTGTTCACTGGACTTCCGTGCACGCTGATCGACCAATTCCCTTCATTCCAGGAAATATATTGTTGGCCGGCTCCACCTTGGGTATGACCAACAATTGAATGGCCCAAGTCGACCTTTGGCAAGCCCTTAATTTCTGATGCACTCGTATAATCGATGTGGCTTTGAGCTTCGCTGTTAGAAGCATAGGTTCGCTTGCTTAAAACAGCGTATGGGGTCTCACCTTTGATGCTGGCATCATTTACGGCCAGGGCATCGTCTCCCAAACTGTAATAAACCGTATTATTAGCTGAATCGCCAGAGTATTTAATATGCACATTCTTGGAACCGGTGCCAACGCCGGAATTCTGCGGCAACAACGTATTCGATAATTTTTCTGAGAGGTCTTGGGTTAATGAAGAAAAATCATATGCTTGCTGACTCGTCCCTGATTGACCGGAAGCAGATGCAGCATTTGAGGTTTGACTGGAACTACTGGATTGAGAAACGGAACTGCTGCTAGATTTAGCACTCGAATTTTGCATATCCGTTTTTGATTCATTATTCGATGATTGTTTGCTTGAGTTACTGTTACTGCAGCCTACCAACAGTAAACTGAGTAAAAGCACGCCACCTATTTTATAAACTTTCATTGTTGACCTCCACTAAATGGAATTTTGAATTATTGAACGTAGTTTTTGTTAGCAGTAAAGTAACGACCATCTGCAGTTTCAAAATAGTATGAGCCGGTGGATCGTTGATGGATCGCACTTACAGATACCTTGGTACCAGCATTAACCGTCACAACCCGGTTGGCTTTCTTAAAGCTAGTTGAGTCATAAAGATAAATCTTCTGAGTGGTTGTGACACTTGGAACGACATCCGTAAAGTACGTTGGTTGTGCGGCTGATTCAGATTGCTGGCCGCCGATCCACCAGGTGATTGGCTTGCTGGAATTAAGAATCGTGCTGGCATCAACCGACTCCTTAAGGGCTGGCACATATTTTTTATTCGTATATTGCCAAAGATCAGTCTGAATGGTCGGCTTAGAGGAATAGTTCGCAATCCACTGAGCATCAAAATTTTTCCGGGCAGTATTAGCATGGGCTGTGGCAAATGATTGATAGGAATAGAAAACCAACTTCTTGCTGGTCAGGGAACGCATTTCATTATACCAGGCTGTGACCGCAGAATTTGTCGAACCTGAAGTAACATCATTTTCTTCGTAATCCAAGACATAGAATTTTGCGTTCTTGTTAGAATTTTGATAGAAAACTTTGGCTTCATTTTTAGCACTGGCCGCACTGGTGAACGTTGCGTAATCATACTCACCAAATGGAATCCCGTTTTTCACATATAAATTGGTGTTGCTGGTTGCATATTTGTCCTGGTAGTTTGCCCCATACTGGCGCCGGTTAATGATGAACGAAACTTGGTCTTTCAGTTTAGCCACTTGCGAGTTCGTCAATTTTCCCTGCCATTCAGAGATATCAGGAATAATTGTCGTACTTGCGGAAGCTTTCAGAGCTCCAAATAACGAAAATGAAAGCAAAATCGTTAAAATTGGCAATAAAAATAGTTGTATCTTTGATTTTCCAGTAATCATATAAAGCACCTCATACGTAAAAGTTATTTTCGATATGCAAAAAACGATTCGACTTGACGATCATTTCCGAGCGCATATCCAATAGGTAGTCGATTGAACACTCAACCAACATACGATAAAACATTGCCAGATACAATATGAGATGCTTACTTACAAAAAAATATTACATTTGTCAGGACTACGAGAACAGTCTAAGGGCACTTTCTTTGCAAAAATATTATGTTTTTGTAACAACAATTCATTTAACTTTTAAGGCATCACTTTGATCACTAAAATTGATTATTTAGTTAAAAAAGGCTGAAAATCTCAGTTCAACGAAGATCTTCATCCCTTTTCGATTAAAAATTAATGAATCATTTTACAACCTGGTTCACAGCTTGATTAACAGCATCTTTTTCATCATTCACAAGCGCAACCCGACTCTCAATGACGCTAATATCCATTTTAATCTCCCGAGTTAACCCTGGAGTTGGAATCTTGGGCTCGAAGAAAGCTTTAAACTCAGCCAAGCGTTGTGAGGTATGGAAGACGCTTGAAATGACCGTAATGTAAGTTCCAAATTCCATGTCACCACCAACTGTGTCTTCCAACCATTGCCAATCGGCACGAATCCAGTCCCAAGCGGCCTGCTCACCATCTTCATTAGCAAGGACGCCACGGAACCAAGCTCGTAAGTCCTGAGGCTTGATGGTGTCAGCATCTTTGAATTTCGTGATTAATTCAGCAATCAATCCAGAATCAGTTGTGCTGGTTAATGCTGCGCAAATGTCTTGCTTGTAACTTGCATCCGCGGTTTTGCGATAATCATCCAGAAGCTGATTAAATACCGCTTTGTTCCCAAAGTTCTTAACTTCATTGATCAAAACAAATACCCGAATTCCAGCTGGTAAGGCGGCCAATTTGCTTTGGTTAGCCTCAAACAGGCTGTGGGCTGAAGCAATTGCGGCAGCATTTTCAGCGTAAAGAGCAGCATTCAAAATATATGGCCGGGTTAATTGATCATTGTTTGATTCTCCTGATTTAGGCTCCCAACCCAAGCGCTCAAGTTGCGCTGCACTCAGCTGATTGAAGAATGCCTGTAGTTGGTGCTTTTCAGTCGACTTGGGGGCAACAAATTTCTTTAAATTGCCTGCAACTCGGTATAAAGCGGCATTCACAATATTTGAATGACTTCCTGCAAACCGTGGCAATAACGGCACGATATTAGCGTAAGAATTTTGACGACCGTCAGCCAGCAACCGCAAATCTTGCAATATTTGCAATTGAGAAATGGCATCCAACTGATCAACATGGCCCAAAATGTCCTTCATGAGGGTTTCATCGTATTGGATAATGAAGTGTGAGTTATTTCCCGCATTCAAGAAGAATGGCTTGCCGTTTTGTTCTCTTAACTGGTCATAATCACCGACAGTCACGGCTTTGTCGGCCATAATGTCAGGAACTTGATCGTAATTGCTGTTCAACGGAATCTGCCACTTGCGGTCTGCGTCTTTGCTTTCCCCAATAAAGAACTGTTGTTGGGTTAACGTCAGCTTGCCGTCAACGACTTTGGCAGTCACAACTGGATAACCAGGTTGCTCCAACCAAGAATTCATAATGGCGCCAACATCCATCCCAGAAGCATCCCCTAATGCTGACCACAAATCAGCACCAGTGGCGTTATGGAATTTATGAGCGGCAAAATAATTCTTCAAGCCCTTACGTAACGCGGCGTCGCCAACTAAAGCGCGGGCCATCACTAACATCCGCGCCCCTTTAGCGTAAACAATAGCGGCGTCAAAGATCGAATCAATTTCAGCCGGATTCTCCACCTGAACATGAACTGGCTGAACGCCGTCAGTCGCATCCCGCTGCAATGCGGCCGGAACATCTGATGTCTGGAAGACTTCCCAAATGTGCCAGTCAGGCTCGATGGCATCAATGGCAACGTATTCCATCATATTGGCAAAACTTTCGTTCAACCAGAGGTCATCCCACCACTTCATGGTTACCAAATCACCGAACCATTGATGGGCCAATTCGTGGGCGATGACTGTGGCAACCAGTTGCTTCATTTCAAACGAGGTATTCTTCGGATCAAGCAGTAAATAGGCTTCCCGGTAAGTGACTAAGCCCCAGTTTTCCATGGCGCCGGCAGAGAAATCAGGCAGGGCCAGCTGCCATGAATGTGGTAATGGATACGGGGTCTGATAGAAATCTTCATAGAATTCAATTGAGCGTTTGGCAATGTCCAAAGCAAAGTCCAGTTCATCGGTCTTGTGCGCCTTAGTTGCGAAAACGCCAACCCTAACCCCACTCTTAGTCGTAGTTTGCTTACTCTGCAGTTCACCAAAACCAAAGGCAATGAGGTAAGTGGACATCCGCATAGTTGTATCAAAATAGTGAACACCATTTTCAGTCTTAACTTCGGGCATGTTGCTGATAATGGTCTCGCCATCGTGTTCATCGTACTTGACCGCCAAGTTAAAGGTTGCTTTGGCTTCCGGCTCATCAACACATGGAAAGGCTTGGCGGGCAGCCGTCGTTTCAAACTGGGTGCCGATAATCTGCTTCTTAACGCCATCGACTTCGTAATAAGATGGGTAAATGCCCATCATAGTGTCGGTTAATTTAGCGCTAAAGTCGATGGTGATCGTCGTATCGCCGATTTTTGGAAGCTCGATTTGAATGGCTTCATTCTGATCATCAATCTTAAACGGCACAGCTTTGCCATCTGCCTGGACAGCTTGGATCTTTAAGAATTTCTGGTGAATCGAAATTGACTGTTGTTTTGCATGACCATTAATGGTTGATCGACCTGAAAATTGCTTCTTTTCCCGGTTGATATCCAAGTAGATATCGTAATGATCCGGTTGAAACTTTTCGTAGAAGTGAGTAAGTTCTGCCATGAGTTGCCTCCTAAAAATTTAATTAACTATATTATACGACTCTTAACTTAACCGTCGGAAGAGCCATTTAAAAATTATTCCGGTAAATAAAATACCGGTACACAGAAACAGAAAATGATTGATCCAATTACCGTTGCTTAAGCTGGCAAAATAGCCAACTAAAGTGATCAGCCCCATTAAACCAGCGGCTACTGTCAAGGTTGGGAACTTAGCAGTTAACAGTGACGCCGCAAAAGCAACCATGCTCAACCCCGCTACCAGCCATAAAACATTTTGATAGGCAAGCATAACCCCGGCTGCAACCGTTTCTTGTTTGACAAAATAGCCAAATAATATGTAAGTCCCCACCAGTGCGGCTGCAAAACTCACAACAATTAAAATTCCTAAATCAATTCGTTTCATGATTCCACCTCCAAAACGACTCATCATCACACGTAAAAACGCCCACTAGAAAGTGAACGTTAATGGCTTTACCTTATTTAACTATGCATTAACGACCAACACTTGGGTACCGGATTCTCTTACCACATGATTAGTGGTTGACCCCAAAATCACTCGGTCAAACGCATTCATTCCGGTCTTACCCATGATGATCAAGTCAACATCATTTTCTTTGGCAAATTCAACAATTCTTTGTTTGGGGTTGCCATCCTCAACGACCCCTTTGATCGTCACGCCTTGGTTCCATGCTTGATCCCGGCAGCTTTCGACAATTTTATGGGCATTGGTTGATAACCCTTTATAAATATCAGACGAAAGTGCATCCGAATCGTATTTAATATGATGAACAACTGATAAAGCGATGATCTCCGCGTGAAACACCTTGGAGTATTCAAGGGCAACATCCAGCGCTTTTTGTGAGTTCACACTACCATCCAGTGGCACCAAAATATTTTTGTACATAAAGAACTCCCCTTCCAAAAAAGGCAATCTTTCGTATCCAAACTATTCTGTCTTCATTATACAATCTGCGGGTCGGAAGTTTAAATAATATGCCAAAAATGGTCGGAAATCGGGGCATTTAATAAACGATTGATTTCTTTATTGTAATTTCTGAGGTTGGCCAAAGATTGCGAATTCCCGGTTTGTCAGTTTCCAGGCTTGAGCGGGAAAGGTCGTCCACATAATCGCTTTTGCCTGACGATTAGTATAGACATAACAGGAAAATTTGTGATTCCCACGTTTCTGGTGAATCACGTACTTGAATTTCAAGTTAGAATTTCGGAAAACATGGTGCTTAGTTGCGTTCCCGGCATCGTCACCAATTCGATCAGCGAAATAGGCAATCGCTTTTTTACTGGTCAGCGTCTTGACTTTTTTACCCGATGGACTGTAAACATCAATCCAGTCGTGAGAATGTCGTGCAGATTTAGTAGTTGACGCTTGCTGCGATGCACAGCTAGTTAGAGTGAACAGTAGCACTGTGAGGCCAATTAGTTTTAATTTAATCATCAATTTCTCCTTTAACTTTCTGACAGATTAGCAACTGGTCGCCGCAATGCTTGCTTACGCTGATTGGCACGAATTGTTTGCTCAAACGGCCCAGTCTTCATGGTGTAGATCGCAATCAATCCAAGGACAACCTGAATAGCCGTTGTGATTACTATAAACTCAACCAAAAACGATGTCGGCTGGCTCACAAATGGGGTGACACTCCCAGCCATATCCACCGAAAATAAATCAAAAATGCTATGCATGATAACCGTTACCCAAATTGTTCCGGTATATAAATAGATGATTGCGAATACCACCCCCATCCCAAAGGCCGCTAATATCTGTAGACTAGTTGTTGCAAGTGGTTGATAGAAAATGTGATGCAAATGCCAGGCAGCAAACAGCGTCGCAGTAATCAATGTGGTCTTTAATATCCTGGTCCTCACAGATCCCTTCACCGCGTTTAGAATTTGGGCAAGAAATAGGTATCTGAAGATCAATTCTTCCTTGAAACAAACGGTGACAATTGTGAAGATCACATAGATAGTTGCAGTCGTTAAGGAGTCGTTTGGAATGACCCACCTAATTTGAAGCGGTAGGGAAAATAACCGCGACCAACTACCCGCAGACATTCCCATCACCAAAAACCTGGGCACAATCAGTAACGCCAACCACCAATAGTTTAAATGATGATTGAATTTCAATTTGGGTAATTGGTACTCCCAATGGACCATGGCGTAGATCACCAGAAGCGTCGCTGAGATAAATGCAACCCAATACGGGGCACCATAATCGTTAACATAGTGGTTACCAAAGCCCAAACTTTGGGGGAAAAGCCCGAAGCCAAGATAATAAAAGAAGATTGAAACCATTCTCAAAACAGGATTAGTTTCATTTACGACCAACTTGAAGAAACCAGGCAACGACAGACCGATAATGAGGATAGTCCCTAAAGATAGCAATCCTTGAGCCCAGAAGTGGGTTCCCTGCCAAACGATCGCCAACAAAGCATTAACGACCATAATTAATACCAACGAATATAAGGTATAGCTGGCTAATTTTAGACTGACCGTAACAACTGACCGGAAAGCATTGCGAGCCCGCCAAAAATCTGTTAGCCAGATCAGCCCACTGGCAATCCCACCAATCAAAGTCCAGATAAAGAGCCCTGAACTGCTTAGATACGATACTTGCAAAAGATGAAATAAAATTGTTAACCCAACGCATCCCAAACATTCAAGCCCAAACTGCAGATCCACTCGCTTATTTGATGCCGTTGCCATGATTAATTCTCCTTCTCTCATTCAGTCGGCTCATCAGGAACATATTCCAACAAATCGCCCGGCTGACAATCCAACACTGCACACAATTTTCCAAGGGTCTCAAAGCGAACCCCCTTAGCTTTGCCAGTTTTTAGTTTGGATAAATTCACCGTCGTAATTCCAATCTTGGCAGCCAATTCTTTTGACGTCATTTTTCGTTCCACCAGGACCCGGTCCAGATTGACTTGTATCATATTTCCACCAGCCCCTCTCAGACAAAGTCTTCATTTTCTTTTTTAAGTGCCAAGCCCCGTTTGAAGATGATGTAAATCACGTAGATTGTGAACCATGCTAGAATTTCCGCAAACAATGACTGGCCATAGGAAACGGCAGCCTCAAAGTGCAAAAATTTCCAAATTAACGCCAACATCCCATCAAAGATCACCAAGCCGCCAAAGGAATATGAGCACCAACGAATATAACTCAGGTTCCGGTCATTGAAGATATCGTTGGTGTGAAATTGACGCAGCAGCTTATAAAGCGCAAAAATGATAATCGTTCGGAAAATTAACACCCCAATCACAATCAAGATTGTCACCAGGGATTCAGTAAATGCTGAATGAGCGCGCACCGCTAGCTTGGCAATGAGCGGAAAATTGGGGTTATTGCCGATAATCAATGTGGCCAGTGTTCCGAAAGCCACAATCGCTGTCAGTAAAGCTTGGACAATGAAAGCTGGTAGGCTTCCAATTGACAGCAGCTGAATAAACCAGCTTTCATATTTTTGGTTCATCATCTTTCATCTCCTCATAAAATTATCGTAACACATTAATTTTATAATTAAATAGTTTAATTAATTTACCTTTTACATTAATTTTACAGAGGGTTAATCTTGAGCTCCAACTTAATAACTGAACATTTCCGCCAAACTTCAAATTAGCCATGCCGTTCCTTTCACGATAGGATAAAGGATATCAATATTGTAATGAATAACGTTCTTAAGTTGGATATTTAATTATATTGAAGCCATTCGAGGAGGTCACTGCATGACAAATAACGCTAAAATTAATTGGCTGTCACTCACAACGTGGATTATCTTGGTTGAAGCAATGGGCTTGTTATCAGCCCAACTCTCCGGTGATATTAAAGGGCTATACAATGCGTTGTCCCTGCCACCGTTATCACCTTCAGGGGTTGTCTTTGGCATTGTTTGGCCAGTTCTCTATTTGTTCATTGGCATTGTGGGGTATCTGCTGTGGTCTGATCGCCGAAACAATTTAGTTAACCTGAGTTTCTTTTTAGGTCAATTATTGTTAAACTTTGTCTGGACAATCGTTTTCTTTAACGGTAGTCTGTTTGTAATTGGTCTGATCATCATTGTCGCCATGGACATCATGGTTGCCAGTTTAATGTATCGCTTACTGCCAACCGAGAAGATTGCGACTTGGCTACTTGGCCCTTATCTAGCCTGGCTACTGTTTGCAACCTACCTTGCTGGTGGAGTGGCGCTGTTGAATCATTAGACCAACAATAACCATTCGAAGGGACATCACAAATGATTCTATTATTACTACTGCTCATTTTATTTGGCACGCTCATCTTTAAAACAAGTTGGTTCTTACTCAAGTTGGTTGTTGGCATCATCGCGACCATTCTATTGGTTGTGCTGTCATTTTCAGCCATTTTCTTTTTGCCGCTGGTGATCTTAACTATCGGCTACATCGTTTATTCGATTTTTCAGCATTCACAAGCGTAAGTCGTTCCAATAAATGATCGTCATATCCATAGACTAAGACAATCGACGTTTTGATCCCAGAATTCACCGAAGAGGACCAATTATTCCTGATTTTTGGAATAGTTGGTCCTCTTTGTTAAATGACCAGGATCAATCGTTTGTCGCAAGTTTTATCAATATAAGAATGTCCAAATTAATTTTTAAAGAAACAAGTTCTGTATTCGCATCAGCTTCCATACTTATAGAAGTCACATCATCAATTGTCAACTCTTTCGAAACTCGTTCGACAACAGAAAATGCATCATTTCGAAGCTGCCCTTAACCTTGTTCTATTCCCGTTTTATCCTTTCCAAACTCTTTCGAAACTCTTTCTAAATCTATTGAGGCGTGTATGATGCAACGGAATTTTTCTGAATGATGAGGCGTTTTGAGGATCAATCATTGGGAAAACATCACCAATCGTAACAAATCAACAATGCTGCAGTGCGCTCAGCTTAAAAAACATCGTCAACGCCAAACGGTTCAAGCCCCGCTTAACGTTAACGATGTTTTTTATTGTGATTTCGTCTAACTCTTTATTGCCTAAAGAATCCGGCGCATATTCAATCCTCGCGTACTCCTAATATTTTCAACCACAATCAGTGCATTCTTGTCTTCCTGCTCAATAATCGGCACAATCTTGGTTACGCGCCTTGGGCTGGCAATCATGTAGAGCATGTGCTGGTCAGCACTGCTGTAAAAGCCGGTGCCATTGAAGATGGTAATCTCTTGGCCCAATTGTTTGGAAATGGTGGTTGCGATCTCCTGGTACCTTGGTGAAACAATCAGGACGGCTTTCCTAGCCCCGACGTTCGCCATGAATTGGTTGGTAAACACGGAATAAACGTACAGATAAATGACTGTCAGAATCGTGTTGGTAAACCCAATGATCATAATGAATGGGATCACGATTACAAGGTCAAACAGTAAGCTGCCAGTGCCCACCGACATGCCAAAGAAATAATTCAATAGCTTGCCAATGATTGTATCCCCTGCAATCGTCCCGTTATACCGGAAAATTAACCCGATTGAGATTCCAGTCAATGCCCCTGCGAGAAGCGTCGGCACAATCAATTCATGGGTGTGATAGGAATAAAGAACCGGCAGTTTTAGAAAGACGGTCATCCAGGCGATCGCCCAAATGGTTAGGTAAGTGGTCTTCTTTTCGAATAATCGATATCCTAGCGCAATCAGCACGGTATTGATCAGTAGGTTAGACAGATATGACGGAATCTGAAAGGCATAATACAGGAGCGCGGTAACGCCCATTGCCCCACCTTCACCAAGATGAGAGGGTAATAATAAATAATTGTAGGTCATCGAATAAATAAACGCTCCGATAGCAACCCCGATGAGTTCGGTCGTTTTGATATTAAGTTGATTCCAGTACCGCTTAATTGACTTCATTTTTATACCTCAGCAATTTATGTATGAATTTCATTTTACCATCAATGCTGGGTACTTGCAGTGAAATGTTGCCTATGGGACTCCTGAACGGAAAAGGAATCAGCCTTTTAACCTGCTTGTCACTGTGGCAAATGAATGATGTAATCAAAACAGTTTCAATGGGATTTCAGAAAACATCCAAAATATATGTGACAAAAAAATATCCAGACTGGAAAACTTTTGCGGCTTCCAATCTGGATATCTTTTATTATCCTTTCCAAAAAATAGAAATGCCTATTTGATACGTAAAAAGCCCTACCAGAGCTAATCTCTTTGGTAGGGTTTTAGTGGGAACATGATTATTCAATTATTTTAGAATCGACACATTGTCCAGTCATTACTCCCACTCAATCGTTGCTTTAACGAATTAACGCTGACACAAAGCCATTTAAAATAACACGTACCCCTTTTGTACCCGATTTACACTTAATTTTTCATTTTTTACGGCTTTTTAGTCGTTTTTGCGTATTTAATAATTGAGGTGATAATGATGGATCAAATGGAAGTAATTGAAGGTAAATTGTATTTGCGTGCTGAAGATGATTCAATTGTGATTGTCGAAGAACCATTCGAAATTGAAATGTTAACAGACCTGCCCGGCTGGCTCTCACTAAATTTCACCTCACAAAAAAAGCCTCGCATACTGGCGTACCAGCCACATTAAATGTGGAGCGAGGGGATTGATATCTATGACTTATTTATACTCTTCTAAAAGCAGAGTGTCAATGTTTATCTCTTTAAATACAAAAATCGCCCACCCCCGAAGGAGTGAGCACAAAAAACTATGGGTCTAGAATTTTTGGTGTTGGAAAGTATTTCCATTCCAAAAGTACTAGGCCCTTTTTGATAACAAAAAAAGGCATCTAAGCCTCCCTAGTGCTATGCTTTAAGCGACGAAACTCAAGATAAGCGGGGTAGGAATAGATGTCTCAACTAGATAATACACTTAAATTACTGGGAATTACAGACACAAACATTCAGCTGTTCGGTACTCGTGAGGAATTTCATGGTCGGGGCTCGGGTCGCAAAAAGTATTTGGTCATCCAGGCAGAGCTTACCTACACACTCAGGCGCTGTCCCAGCTGTGGATACAATACGTTGCACCCTAACGGACACAAGCTCACTCATGTCCACATTGCAGGACCCATGGACCGGCCCGTAATTCTAGAGCTAAACAAGCAACGCTGGCGTTGTAGTAACTGCCATAGCACTTGTACGGCCACCACTCCAGTGGTATCAACCAACCACGCCATCGGTCACGGACTAGCGACTCATGTGCTGAAGCTAGCCAGTAAATCACTCCCGGCTAAGACTATCGCCAGTCTCACCGGTATTTCGACAAACTCAGTTCAGCGTATTTTGACGGCTAATATTCATCCACACGCGAGCCGCCGGTTACCGATTAATCTATGCTTTGATGAATTCCGTTCCACGCACGGCTCCATGTCGTTTATTTGCATTGACGCCGACACTCACAAATCAGTTAAAGTACTTAGCGACCGCCTTAATAGAACCATCAAACAGTTCTTTCTTAGTCAGTACAGCACCGCAGAACGGGCCGCGGTTCAACGCGTCATCATGGACATGAACGCCTCCTATCAGTCATTCGTGCACGAACTATTCCCTAACGCCGAACTCATTATTGATCGGTTCCACATTATTCAATTAATGGGCCGGACGATGGATACCATTCGCACTCAGTGTTTAAAGCAACTCGACAAGCATTCGCGGGAATATAAAGTACTGAAATCACTATGGCGCCTATTCCACAAGGCCAACCCTGACGCACAAAAGAGCCGCTACCTCTTCGGCCTGGATGAGTACTCGACCGAACAGAACGCTATTGATATTGGAACCGATACGTTTCCGGCCTTCAAAACAGCTTATGAAACCTACATCGATCTCCACGATGCTTTGATGGGGCGTCACGCTGATGAACTCAAGAATATCATCACTAACTATCAGCCTAACGGCACGCCCCTAGATACGGCCATGCATACCCTACGAAAGAATCTTAATGGAGTAATTAACGCCGCCAAATCGTCCTACTCTAACGGACCGATAGAGGGCATCAACCGTAAGATCAAGGAGCTCAAACGTGCTTGTTATGGCTTCTCCAATCAGGCCAATATGTTCACACGCGTCTACCAGCTGATTGCCTAGATTATCTACCACAATAACGTCACGATGGTAGGCTTATTTGTTATGCCTTCAAGTACGATATTCAGACAACACACCAGATTAAACGCCGCAACTAATAAAACAACAAAAAAGATCTCCCACACGAGGAGATCTCCAAAGGATAGAAACTATCCTTCAACACCATTTGACAAACTTCCAAAACTATGTACGGGTAATGCGCAAAGGGTGACTGTAGCACATACAGTTTATGTCGTCGATGAAATAACACACCAGAAAGCGTCTTACTTACCCATTGTAAATTCCCTTTGCCAGGGAATCCAGCAAGGACGGCGTACTTAAATTACGCTTAATATTTCTATCGCAACCATGCTGTGGCCAGTACAGGACGACCCTGCCTGCACTTTTAGTATAAAGGAAGGCTAAGGTAAATTCAAGTATAGGTGGTTAGGAATTTGTCTTAGTTTTGGACTGTCGAAACGTCCCATAATCAAAATTAAAATTCTCTGCGCCAATTCTTCATATGTAGATTCTTTCAACGTATAAATACCATTAAATCAATATATTGCGTGCAAGCAAAAAAGGCCCACCCAGAACTTAATCTGAGTGGACCCCTTTGCATACTTTATTTAATTTTAGGCTTGGCCTTCTTGAGAAATTTAACATACCATTTATTGCTTGATACGTATCCTTGACCATTGATATGCAGCCTAGTTATCTTGCCATACTTAACTGGTGTGGCCCAGAAACGAGAACCAGTACCGTAGCGCGTATATCGCTTGCCTGACTTTTTAAAATCCAAGCCATTATATACCGGCAACCATTTTAATCGAACTTGGTAAAGCCCAGGAGTTACATAGTAAGATGGCTTTTCACTGGTCTTGCTCCCAGACAGTGAACCATCAAAGTCGTAACTTGCATCAACCTTTAGTCCTTTAAAATCATCGGTAAACTGCCAACTATTTGCGTTGGCTACCCCAGGCTGCGAAACGCCATAGGCAGCTACCCAGATATGCTTGTCAATAAGTTCCGATCGCTTAATTCGTCCAGAATTGAACCAGGAACCGCTGCCGTAGGTGATGACATTTTTATAACCGGCATTGATAAGATAGCGCAAAAAGACGTT
Organism: Lentilactobacillus sp. TOM.63; assembly: GCF_030361045.1. Classification (NCBI taxonomy): domain Bacteria; kingdom Bacillati; phylum Bacillota; class Bacilli; order Lactobacillales; family Lactobacillaceae; genus Lentilactobacillus; species Lentilactobacillus sp. TOM.63. Next base: position 30,771 of record NZ_JAUCAP010000007.1, on the reverse strand, counting down.
CACTTGGGGAGTTGTATTGTAGGGCAATCCGGATGCTTCAACATCAATTGCTAGAACTGTTGACTTATCCAGCCCAAACTTCCTTACCCAAGCCAAAAAGTACCGCGCTTCTGCTGTCCCATTTCCATGAAAGAAGTGGTAAACCCCAACGGTATTGAATACTTTGAAGCCATTGGCAATCTGGTTACCAGCTTTGGGACTGAGATAACCCGTACCTTCGGTTAACTTGACCATAGTCCCATCAGCACCCCACTTCTTGAGTTGCTTCATGTAGGATAAGGAATCGGATTGGTACGAGGATAGGTCAACAATTTTCTTAGTCATTGCTGTCAGTCCCTTCTGATGGGGTCATGACCTCCGTTGGTGCCGGGGTAACTACTGGGGCATGATTATCCCCACCGGATACCTTGTAAGCTTGGTAGGCCTTTTCAACCAATCCTGAGATAGTTTGAATATCTAAGTCGAAACCATTGGCTGTCAACTGGGAGTTAACAAAGCGGATTGCTTCCTTCTTACGATCAGATAGGGATAAACCAGCCATGACTGCCATTTCTGGAACAATGGTATTCGCCAAGTTTAATCCCACTTCTAATCCTTGCTTAACATGAACGTTCTTCTCCGTCTGTACCTTATGAGTCAGAATTGGCTTTACCAAATTGTACACGGCGGGAATTAACACCATTAGGAAGGCGAGTACCCCCGCATTATTAAGCCAATTGAACACATCCGTAATTTCTTTGAACATAATATTCCTCCAATTTTTGGTAAATTAAAAGCACTGACTAACTGGCTATTAATTGCTAGTTAGTGGTGCTTGTGGTTGTTGCTTGCGTTGTTGGTGCTACATATGCTTCACCGGTGATAGCCTTGTAATCGGTACTATAGCCGAATGTTCCACTATTACCGTTATACTTAGACCAGTTGACCCCTTGTTCCCGGCTAGTTGAAGCCTGACTGGTAACATTGACCATCAAAAAGGCCATAAAAATGGCGACCACCATTAAGATGAGTTCCTTTAATTTGTGCTTGTTTAATTGTCTACCTCCTATTTTAATACGTCTTCTGGTGCAGGCGTCCAAGGTGTTGCTGTATTACCAAACTCAACCTTGGGATATCCATAATACGTGTTTTGCGACATACCATCAGTTTCAACGAATAGCAGAATGCTGTCTGTTGCAGTCGGGACAACCAAGTTCGCTTGACTAATGCCATCAGCATCAAAGCTGATGGCATTTCCGTTGTTCTGCAAAAGTATTTTTCCAGATACATCTTTTGCTTGAATAATGCAGTGAGCAGTGCCTTGAACCAAGGCTCCTGCGTGAGGGGCATTGTTGATAAATGCCGAAAAGCACAAAGGTTCTCCCACTTTAATAAATTTTGTTGAAACGTTTGTTACCCATTGAAAACTACCGGGTGCTTGGCGAATGGTCCTGTCAATCCCCGCAAGAATATTTCTGCCGTAAACTTGCTTGCCATCGCTGAACACCTTGTCTACTGGTGCCGGCGTCAAAGGTGTTGCTATAGTACCAAACTCAACCTTGGGATTCCCATAATATGCGTTTTGTGACATCTTATCAGTTTCAATGAATAGACCAATGCTGTCTGTTGCAGTCGGGACAGCCAAGCTCGCTTGGCTAATGCCATCAGCATCAAAGCTGACAGAATTTCCGCCTTTTCCAAGAAGTTTGTTGCCAGATACATCTGCCGCTTGCATAACGCACCAAGCACTGCCTTGAGCCAAGCTTTCTGTGTGAGGGGCATTGTTGATAAATATTGAAAAACACAAAGGTTCTCCTGCTTTGATAAATTTTGTTGGAACATTCCCTATCCATTGAAAACTGCCGGGTGCTTGGTGAATAGTCTTATTAATCCCCTCAATCCCAGCAATAAGATTTCTGCCATTAGCAACGCATGCTTTACCATTAATCGTTGACATTTAATCACCCCTCAATAAAGTAGACGCCGGACTTGTCAGCCAATGAATCATACTGCGCTTGCGAGATGATATTGATGACGGCATCATTACCTTTTTCACCCTTGGCACCTTTAGCACCAACGAGAGAGGCCAGCCATTGATTGACGTTGCCATGAAAACCAGCATTAACGGCAACCTGATAAGCAGAAATCCCTTGGTCTCCGGTGTCTCCTTTTTCGCCTTTGTCACCGGTCTTACCAGTGTCGCCTTTAATCCCTTGGAAACCGCTTAGGTCGGCGATATATGTGAATCCGGTGCCGTTCCAAACGTAAAGCTTGCCATCATCTGGATCAGTGACATCACTTGCAATCATGGTGAAATCACCATCAGAGAATCCAGCACCATTCATTGCTGAAATAGACGGAAATGTCTTAACGATTCGGAAGTCTTTCCCCGCATCGCCTTTATCACCCTTTAGGCCGGTTGCACCAACGAGAGATGCAAGCCATTCCGTTTGCGATCCTTTATAGCCATTGATGACAGCGATCTGGTAAGCCGATAGGCCATCGTCACCTGTATCGCCTTTCAGGCCATTGGCAACAGCATCTGCAACTTCTTGTTTTAGTCGCTGGCTTAGGTCGCTGAATTGCTGAATGAAGTCATCAACCGTGATGCTGCTGACGAGTCCCCCAGAAAGACCAGTGACGTTCTCGTTGATTTGAAGTACCAAAAATCCATTACTAGGATAGATGGCAGTGCCACCGTCTACGGTGTCCCACAATTCAATTAGATAGCTGCCTACTGGCAACTTATTCAATTGGCCACTAGTGATGACAGCATGGTTGTCCGTGATACCGGCACTTATCCCCAGCAAATATCCGGATTCGTTTTTGATTCTTACCTTTGCATCTGCTGTTAAAGTAGCCGCGCTGCCATCATCGAACGCATTCAAATGTATTTCAGTTGTGGTATCTGCAAATTTGAACTGCTTATCACCGTTGCCAAGATATAGTTTTCTCATTAAAGGCTCATCTCCTCGCACCAATTATTCATGATCATTATCTCCTTTAATGCCTACATGGTCTTCCAATCGAGTAATCCTGACCGAGTGACTGCCAAGCTCTTCATCATGTGTTTTCAGATGAGTATTCAAGTCTGCCAGCGACTGTTCGTGAAGCTTTAGCTGACGATTAATTGTTTCTGAAAGCACTTGAATATCAGAACGCAATGGATCTAAGGAAATCTTTTTGAACAGCCAGCTAAAAATATCACTAATCTGTTTAAAAATTTGCATAATATTCTCCTCCTAATGTAAGAAATGAATGAGTTGTTGTAGAATCAAATAAATCACGGAACTGGACCCGATCGCAATGGTAACCGCCTTCCACAAGTTCTGACGATTGATAACTTCCATCTCATTTTTATGATTTTCACTTTTCTCGTCTCCACGGATGACCGCTTCCAAGATACGGTTATTTTGTTCCCGCAAATATTTGTTGCTTTCATCGACACTTTTTAGCGTGTCGGTCATTTTATTGTTAAGATCAGTAATCCGACGTTCGTGATCCGATAGTTCTTTGCCATGTTTCAATAACATTTGATGATCCTGATCGCTTAATGGCAACGGCCTCACTTCCCTTCTATTTTTGGGTAAAAGAAAAGCCATCTATTTTCATAGACGGCTAATTTTCGGGCAAAACAAAAGCACCTATCCGTAGATAGATGCATTTTCATATACTTTTAGGTGATGTATGAAAAAGTATGAATATATCTAGAGGTATATATTCTGGGGGAATGTATTCTTTGGGTGTGAATAGCAACATTGGAGGCATTGCTATTCACGGAAAAATTATATCATATTTTGCCAAAATTGAATACCCAGCCATCGGCGTCAAGTTTTACACAATATGTCATAAAAATTTTCCTCCTTTATTTTGTCTTTGAAAAATAATTAATTTCCTTGTTTCTATTTATATTTTCCAGTAATTATCTGATACCCACTCCAAGCAAGAATCGCATACGGATGATTACTCAAAAAACTTGTTGTATCATCCGTAACTCTGTCAACCCAAAACTCCGTTGTGAACATTAGTGAATTGCCCTTAATTGTCAGGTCGATTGATAATGAGTTAGCTAGGCCATGACCATTGTTAAATTCCCCTGCAGCAACTGACACAGAACCAATAAACGCTTTAATATCAGGATCAGTAAAAAATAATTTCGGTGTAGAAAATACAGATTTAGTTCCCTCCGGATCACCCATAACAATCAAAGTAAATTTTTTTGTATTATCATTTTTTTGATAAAAAGCTGTTGAGAATTTCATATTCTGAGCATCACTCGATAGCTTTACCGGGCGCCAAGCCGAGTTTTCAACGCTTTTCAAATCGGCCATAGTAGCGGCCTGAGTATCCCCCTTATCTTGCGAGGCGTCTTTAATAGTTGGCGCAATACTGAATGTCTGTGCAGCTGTAAATGTTTGAGCCTGTCCCGTTCGGGCAACGTCACTTGGGACACCGTCTTTAGTGATGTATGGATGACCAGTTGTCTTATCAATTGGCGCAGTATCAAAAGTATTTTTACCCGTAAACTCTTGATTTGAACCTGTTCGTGCTAGGTCAGATGGTAAGCTACTTGCTAGTAATAACGGATTATTGTTGACTGTTGGAACGGTATTAAAGTTGTTAGCACCGCTTTTATGCACAACTTTACTGTCATCAGCAGGTGTGTAACCAATTTTATCTTGTTTGGCGTTAACCTCTTCAATTCCCGCTACATCGCTGGCTGGTTTACGCATATCTGTGCTGTGAACAACTTTACTGTCGTCAGATAATAACGTCCAACTCTCCCATTTTATACCCATATAAACTCTAAAGTACATGAGATTTCCACTATCAGCAATTGCTATTTGTGCTTTTCTACCACTCCAACCACTAAAGTAAAATGTAGTGGTGATAAAAGTATGAGTTTTATCAGGACCATCCGCCATTGCAGAACCTGCAAAAACAGTCCCTAAAGGTAAATCATTAAATGAACCAGAATTATAAAAACTAATTGATGTAAGACCAGATTTGGAAAGGTCATAAGTCAAATTATTTGCCGTGATTGTATTATCGTGATTGTCATGAACAACTTTACTATCGTCAGCGGGTGTGTAACCAATCTTATCTTGTTTGGCGTTAACCTCTTCAATTCCCGCTACATCACTAGCTGGTTTGCGCATATCAGCTGTATGAACAACTTTGGAATCGTCAGCAGGCGTGTAGCCAATTTTATCTTGTTTAACATTAACTTCTTCAATTCCCGCTACATCGCTAGCTGGTTTACGCATATCAGCTACATTAACTTTTTTATCTAGTTGTTGATTAACGTCAACTGTCTTGGCATAAGGCTGTAATGCCTCAGCTAAATCAGTATCTGAAACATAAATATCATTTGAATTAGTAAAAGTGATCTTACTGGTATTGCTAATATTTACTTTGTATGAATAAGTAACCGCTTGCGGGGTTACACCATCATATTCTGGCAAGTAATTAGGATTAGGAGATACCGTAATTCCATATAATATCTCATTGCCTGAATCATCTTTAGCATAAACAGCATAAGTTTTAACATAAACGCCATCATTTAATGCTTTATTATTACCAGTTGCTCGAATTCGAGTTTCACCAGTGTTATTATCTAGAGTAACTTTTGGATTATTAACTACAACTTCTTGTGGCGCAACTGTAGTTAATGCTTTTATCTGGTCATCAGTTAGTTGATTATTATTCATGCTGGAAAAAACAATTTTGCTAAAACTAATTTTAGTTTGACCAGCATTAACTCGATCAATTAAATTTTTACCTGCATTCGTTAAGATCCCTACGTTTGGCGTTGCCAATTAAATCATCTCCTCAACAGTAATTTGTGGATAAGACTGGGCATGAACTCCTACATAAAGCTGGTTGTTAACTGTCGTTGCATACTGCAGATCCTTTAATAAATATTCTGGTGGCAGCATCGACTGAATAGCATTGGTTAAAATTTTACGTTTAACTTCTGCCTTGTCACCTGAATTAAAATCAAAGGGAATATTGGTCACTTCGACTTCTTCTGGATTATCGGTACCGTTAATGTCGAACACATCTGTGCCAATATTTAAAACCGTTGCAATCAACATTTTTAAATCATTAGTTGTAATGCCCATATGGTTTTTCAATAATTGTAAACGAACTTGAAATCGTAAAAAATCATCGTCATCATCTAGCCGATTGATGCCATAGTCCAGGGCAATATCTGTTAATGTTTGCCCACTGGCATTATTTAACAAAACCTGATCTGATATACTGAGCAAGTCATTTTTATGTTCATTAAGGAGATCAGCGATCAAATTTAATAAGTTTTGATTATTTGATTCATCTTCCTGATTCATAATCGCCGGAAACATTGAAACTAACCAGTTTCGTAAAGTATTATCAGATAAATCCGTTTCGGTTTGATACATTTAGCGCCCCTCTTTATTTTTCAGTCACGTTAATCGTAATGTTTCCAGAACTGATAACCGCCAGTTGAAAATCACTGACACTAATATCCGTTTCTGCCAATGCTTTAGGATTTGTACCTAATTTAACAGCAACATCAGTCACACCAGCAGGTGAATATCCGGGTCCGAATAGTTTTGAATAAAGAACTTTATCACCCATATTGAGAGTATCAAAATAATTTAAGATATTAGTCTTAATGATTTTTGGCCCATTATCAGTATCAAAAACCGTACTGTTAACATTCAAATCCAATTCAACATAAATTGGTACCGTCTCAGCCCGATCAAACGAAACGGCATATTGACGACCACCTACGTCTGTTGCCATACCGATTACGGATCCAATAGTTTTAGTTTGCGGCGGTAAAACATCAAAGAATTTTTGAGAAATTTGACTATCATTACCGCCAATTACGTAAAGGTGAACTGATTTGGGAGGATTCCCATAGCTGTCTTTACTCATTGTATTGTTATTGACCAAACGAACATCAGTTACCCCAGTTAGATTTTTAATGGCCGTTTGAATACCATTAGGCGTACTATTCTCAGCACTTTTACGGTTATCTAAAATTCGTTGCCGTAATGCATCATGAGTTTCTGCATCCGTGCCACCTGTGGCTGCTTGCAGGTTAGTAACTGCATAAAAACCGTCAATTGAATTAACTGGATTAACAATAGTGGCCGGCATAACATTTGAATCTGTCCCAGTATCTATAGCTACCGCTTGAACCGTTTTCCGGCCCAAAGGATTGCCATCATCATCAATCAGTGGCTGAGTGTTTCTACCACTATCAACATATGTTGCTTGCTTAGTAATCATAATATCTGCCAAGGTTGAAAATAGTTGACCATCTGGGGTAGAAAACTGTGTCCCTTCTGGAATAACAGTTGGCGAATCCGGATCTACATAACCATCAATTTGCAAATAAACATAAGCATTAGTTGCCGGTTTACGGTAAACACTAATTTCGGCCGCCAAATCATCCAGATTTGCTCCGGAACTTTTCAAAACAAAAAAGGAGTTATAAACCCCCTGGGCCAAACTTTCCAACGTGTCATCAACTTCTGACAAAATGCCAGCAATCATTCCCGGAGTCTGCTCATCATCTAGATCAATGCCATCGCCAAAATATTTAATAAACAAAGCATTGATATCGTTTCGTAAATCATCCAATTCAGGACGATCATATCCATTAGCTGTTAGTGGCATCATCTTCATCTCCTTGATCATCGACGCTAACACTGCTCGTGACAGTTTCACCAGTTGTAAGGGTAACCGTTGCTTCTAGTGAAGTAATTCGCTGTTGTTGATTAGCTTCGAAATTAGTAATTTCAACTGAATCAAAAGTATCGGGCCATTGTTCTTGCAGATAGTCAGATAGAATTGACTGAATAACCCCTTGGTCATCTGCATTAGCAAGTAATTCGTTATGATCAAGACCAATATCTTCATTCCAAAGCAATTCAGCAATATTAATGTTCAATAGCAAGCTTAGTTTCTGGGCAATTTCATCATCATCTTCGACCATATTAAAAGCACCAGTGTTTGGATTAAAATCCAAGTCACCGGTGCTGTCTAATCCAAATGCAATCATGGTTCAATCACCGCCTCAATCACCGCATCTTGTATCGAATGCATTCTTTTGGTATCGATTTTATAGTTGTTTTTGCCAGACCAATTGTCCATCTCACGATCACAAAAGCCAACCCAGACAACCGAGCTAATTGCCATTGGTTTATAACCATTGAGATTAACATTTTTATTGGTACAAATTTTTTTAAAGAAGGTGTCCATTTGCCAAACTGATGCAGGAACAACAACTTCAGTTAAAGCCGCTCGTTTATCACCATCTGATTGAAGTGGTAGTGGTTGAACATCACAAAGATGATGAGCCTTATCATATGAAATCACCCGTCCGATTGTGTGGCAATTAACTTCTGATTTAAAAAATTCCAAAAATTCATTTTTCAAAAAATTGGATTGCTTATTTTTGGCATCAATTGCAACTTTTCTTTTCTTAGGCATAAACTACCACCTCCATTTTATAAGAGTCCTGGTCATGAGTATGATCAACACTTTTTACTCTTTGAAGACCAGTAAGATTGGTCGACTTCACATAAACTGCTGACCCTGCGCAAACACGTGGATCATCAAAGCATTCTAAAGTCCATGTCGGTTTACCGTCATTATCACTACTATAGGTTGGCTCTTGTGTCAATCCATGATGCATCGTGAGATAAAGATGTTCATTGTAAGGATTAGGCTTCACACCATCATCGATATATAAGGCGCCCTTACGATAATAGACCACGCTCCCGCAATCCTTTACAATTGCTTGAATAGCTGCCAAGGGTTTGGCTGATAGCGTATATCCTTTTTTGAAAACATGATTTTTCTTTAAATTAATTGCTGAAATTTCAATTTTAGCTTCGCGTTTAATCCGGTCAATAATCTGGCTCGCTTTGATGCCCTTTTTGAACGTAATGTTAACTTTGCTGATCTTTCGTTTCTTATATGAAATTGATTTTCCGTTACTGGTTTTAACGGTATGAGTTACCATTTTCGAACCATTAAAATTACTGTAAAGGCGCTTATCCTTTGAATAATCGCGCCCTTCTTCAAAGGTTATCTGGGTTTCCTTATCCATGCCACTGGGGGTCTCCAGAGAAATTTGTGTGATCGTGCCTTCAGTTAATTTACCGTATAGATCAGTAGGCCCACTGTAAACAATAATGTGATCATTTTGATTAATCTTAGCCAAATGAGTTTTTGATAAATTAAACAGGGTTACCGTACAGGTAGCGGGACTGCCACCATCATCAGAAGGAATATCATAATTAATCGGTACATTATTTTTTTCTGAGAGTGTTAGCTTGTTACCATTATGGTTAATAACTAAAGTAGTTGAATATCCCCAATAGTAACCCTTGTTTGTAGTTTTTTCTGCCATTAATCCTCACCATCCGGAATATCATCAATACATAACTGCACGGTATCACCTAAGTTTCCAAGATCAATCTCATCTTCATTTCCTGACTCATCCATTGGAATAATCGTTTCAGTTGGAAGTCCTGGAGCATTTATACCGCGCCATAAAGGTTGATTTAAAGTTACCACTTCACCAAGCCAGATTGGTGTACCATCGAGTTGATAAATATCTACCGTAAGTGACTGATCAATTTCATTCCACTGGAATCCAAATAAATAGCTTCCTGAGTCTAAATCAATCTCTTGCTGATAAGGAATGTCAGCAGGTGATATTGGAATATAGTCATGTACTGGCATTATTCATACCTCACTTTCGCCCCAACTGGGATCGAAGTGGCTGGCCACTTATTTAACTTTTCCAACTTAGAAACTTTTACTCCCGTTTTTTGCGAAATCGACCAATAGGTCATCCCTGTTTTAACGGTTGTCGTTTTATGAGTGGTTTTCTTGGTGCCACTTTTCTTAGTATTTGCTGACTTAGTTTTTTTCTTTGATTTCTTTTTAGCATAATCAATTTTGGACTTCATAGCATACGTAAAAGTTAGTGATAGTGCCAGTGAGTTCTTGTTTCCTGCTGTGTTGGCTGTTTTACCAACAGAAGACAGGTAAGCGTGTGCCCACTTAGAAAAGCCACGTACTGTAACCTCAACGCCCTTTCTAGCCCAACCTTGTAAGATTCCAAATTGTGTATCTAAATCACTCGTTTTGCCAAATAAATAGTACGTTCCTGATAACTGTTTGGAACTTCGAACACTGTAATTAGTTCGAGGATCTGAGTTATCTACTTCGTTAGTTGGAACATCCTGTTCGTTAGTTTCAGATGGATCTGATTCACCTAAGATAAAAACTCGACTAGTCATTGCATCTGTCCGCTGAATCGTTGTTAACCCATTAAGATACATATTCTTATGTATCTTATATTTTTTCTTGGCAGCTGCAATTTTATCGCTAATTTTAGACCGATTTTGAGTTTGTTTCTTATTAGTTTCCAACCTTTTCTTAGCAACATAAGCATTGTGATAAGTCTGATAAACCTTCTTATCCTTTGTCTTTTTTGCATTAATGTCGTTAATCTTTTTCTTTTCAACATTAATCGAATGATTGGCCTTTGTGCGAGCTTTTAACTGTTTTTGATATTCAGCAGTATTGGTAAGCTTAGTAATTGATTGATAGACTTCTTTTTTCTGTTTAGTTAGGTCTTTAATGGTTGACTCAATCGATTTTTTCTTAGAAGATTTCTTGGTTTTGCTCAATAATTTCTTCTGCTTATCAATTTCATCTTGTTTGGCATTATAGGCATCTTTAAGACTGTTGTACCCATTTTGCTTTTGCAAATATTCATCGTAAGTGTCTAATTTATCTTTGGCCTTATCAATAATACTTTTAGCGTTATCAATTTGGTCAGCATCTTTGCTGACAGTTGATTTCCATTCGGTTGATTTCTTCTGCAAATAAGTTAAAGTCTTGCCTTTAACAGAATGTGTTGCTGATTTTTTGGTCATACCGTAAGGCCTCCTTCATCATTTGAGCCCAGTAACTGACGCATTTTCTCAACGAGATCGTTATTACGTTTTTCAATTCGTTCATCAATTTTATTGATTGTTGAACTATCAGCATGGCCTTGAATAGTCAAATTAGTTCGAGCATCAATTGACACTTTTTTATTTTGACCATTAAAGATCTTTTCAGAAGCTTCATGTGGAATAACGGTGCCGGCTGTATCTGGTTTAAATAACTCCCAGCCTTTCTCGCCAACAATCGATAATTTACTTCTGTTAATGTGGCCGCCTTTAGCGTAGCCTTTGGGGCCAGAAACCCTTGCAAAAGCGGATGGGCCTTTACCATAAATATGTTTCATATAGTTAATACCCGCTAAAAGATCATCAAAGCCGTTATATATTTGATCGTGTCCCTTGAATTTATAAGCGGAAAAAGTTGAGTCAATAGTTTGAACAAGTCCTTTTGACGGATGTCCGGCTTTAGCGTTTGAGTCCCATTTATTAATCGCCTTGGGATTACCATTTGATTCACGAGCAATGACCCGCATCCAAGCAGATATCTGAGTTGGTGAAGCGCTAAAACCATTTGCCTTTAAGGCTTTAACAACGTATTTGCGCCAGCGACTAACCCCGTCGCCAGCAGGATTACCATAGCTGCCAGCAGCATTATCTCCGAATTTACTAGCCAATTTTGACATAAATTTAAAGAATCCATTGCCGACTTGTCCCTTAATTAGTGATTGAATACCACTAGAAGCTGGTTTCTTACTAGACTTAGGAGAACCATCAGATTTACCGTGCATCTTAGTTACGTCATACCAGCCTTTGGTTGAAGAACCTCCGTGGTTCCATAGAGAACCATGGGATACCCCAATATGGACGTGTGAGCCACTACCAGCACCGTTTAAACGGCCAAGGGTAGCAATCCTTTGTCCAGTCTTAATGGCATCTCCCGCGCCAACTTTAACGTTGTTCATTCCACCAAATTCTTGATAGATTTCTTGCCAGCCATCATTTGAAGCAACCGTAATAACATCATCCAATTGGCTGTAAGGCCAGCCGTGCAATGGGCGTCCAACGTGAGTAACCGTCCCACCATGTACCGCGCTAATAGCTGAGCCAAGGGGGCCAGAGAAGTCAACACCATCATGGCTACCGAATGAACGAGAAGCCCCAAACCCATTGGTTTCAGACAGTCCAGGATTATGCCGCCAGTTACCACCAGCAGAACCTCCATCCAGATTAACCATCCCCCAAAGAGACTTCCACCAATTAGTAGCTGAGGATTTCATCTTACCAAAAAAGCCATTGGCAAAGTCTGATAAAACAGTTCCCTTGCCAGATGGCTTTTTAAGCAGTCCGGTTAAATATTTACTTGGATCCTTAACAATTGACTTAACGGTATCAAATACTTTCTTAGTGGCCTTAACAACGCCACCAGCGAAGTTACCAATTGCTCCGAATCCTTTTTCAACACCGCCAACAACCGATGAGCCAATGCTCTTAGCGCCATTCCATAGGTTACCAGTAACTTTCTTGACGCCATTCCATAGTCCACCAGTAGCAAAATGCTGAATCCCATTCAGCGATAAGGCAAACTTTGTTTCAGAAGCGTTCAAAATTTCAGCGCCCGGTTCAAGCAACCGCTTAACATTAGTTCCTTTAATCAGTTCACTCATACCATTAGGATGAATCAGCATTTCACGATTGCCAGTTTCAGGTGAGTCATGGCCATCGTTTAGCATTGCTAAAGTTGGTTTCGTAATCTCATGACGTTGATTGCCAAGCATCCCTGTACCATTAGCAAAGTGAACATAACCGATCTTACCGATTGCTTTACTTGAACCGCCAAACATGTGGATAACTCCATCAATTAAACCAATGCCATCATTTAGAACTTTTATGATGTCGTTGATACCATTCCGAACGTGCTTAACAATCCCTTTCCAAAGATTACTAAACCAATCATCAATCCCATTCCAGAAGTCTTTCCATCCCTTGCCGATATCTTTCCAAGCATTGCTAAAGAATTTAATAATTTTTCCTAGTCTGCCGCCGGTTAGTTTATTAACCCAATCAAAACCAATCTTAAATAGATCTTTAACATCATTCCAAAGGCTTTTGGTTAGCTTACCAATATCTTTACCAAGTCGACCCCATTTACCAGTAAACACGTCAACAATTACTTGAATAAGGTGCTTGATAGTACGCCAAGCGTCCTTAATTATTTTGGCCATATCCTTGAATAGCCAGCCCCAACGTTTATTGACATCTTTGACCAAATAATTAATATATTTACGAACGCCATTGGCTAGCTTTCCAAACCATTTAGTTACGCCTTCCCAAGCTTTCTTAGCCCATGAAATTAAACCGTTGACGAATTTACGAAACTTCTTGTTGTGCTTATATAATTCATACAAAGCTGTACCAACGGCAATAGCACCTGTGATAATTGCGATGAAAGGATTAGCTTTTAAGAAGTTAAACGCCAACTTGAATCCTTTTCCGGTTGCAATGGCAGCCCTCTTAAGGACTGATAATCCTTTAACTACACCTTTATAAGCAAGCTTAGCTGTCCATCTAAGGCTCTTACCGATTCCTTTTCCAGTTGCAATGGCAGCCCTCTTAAGGACTGATAATCCTTTAACTACACCTTTATAAGCAAGCTTAGCTGTCCACTTGAGGCTCTTACCGATTCCTTTTCCAGTTGCAATGGCAGCAGTCTTAATGAATGATAGTCCTTTAACTACACCTTTATAAGCAAGCTTAGCTGTCCACTTGAGGCCTCGGCCAATTGCTCTAGTAGTACCTCGAATCGATTTTGCAAATAACGTTAACTCTTTTTCACCTTTTTTTCCATTAACTTTAGGTTTAAGAATCAAACCGCTCTTTTCGCCAAACCCTAAAAAGTTTTTTGTTGCAGAGACCCCTTTCATAGCTTTCGATGTAGCCCAAATGCCAGCTAACAACTTACCAATATCCTCTAAACCTTTCTTATGGGTAGTAATACTTTTTAGTGCATCTGAAAAGCTATGAATCTTTTTGCTGTTACCAGCTAGTTTCCCTATCGGAGTCATAATGGCACTTAATCCTGCAACTAAGCCCTTAGCAAAGCCAACCCCAACATCTTTAAGAATTTTGACAGTGTAATATAGGCTTTTAAAGAACTCTACTATTGATCTAGCATGATGGGCAATTGTATCAGAAACATTAGTAACACCCTTAGCAATACTATTCATCACATTATTAGCCAAATGAGGGCTTTCTTTAGGATTAAATACTTTAGCAAAAGATTGCGTAATGGTATTCAATCCCTTAGAAGCAGCGGTTCCAACTTTAGTAAATTCCTTTTCAGTCTTTTTGTCAGAAACCCACTTAGAGATTGCACCAAAGATTGGGTTTTTGGCCTTCATAAAAGGCTTTTCAAGTGCACCAAATAACGCTGCTCCTCGAGCAGACATAACTCGCTCCATCCCTGGAAGAGTCTTCATCATATTTTCAGAGGCTTTAGCATATTTTTTGCCCAATGAATTCATAACATTTTCGGCATCTTTGGCACTGATCTTGCCAGCAGACATATCCTTTCGCAATTGGCTCATTGTAAGATGGGAATTATGCATTGCCTTACGTTCATAGGCTAGTAGCTTTGATCCAAACATTGGCAACTGATCTGAAATCATGTTGAAATCACCTAACTGCATTTTAGATGAAGCCATCATGTGGGTGAAGTTGAGCCCTAAGCGCTTTGTATTTTCAGCGCCCATGCCTAAAGTATCAGCCATTGTCAAAATAGACTTGGTCAGACGATCAGTTGGGCCTTGTTTGTCTAGGACGTGATAGAATTGCTGGTTCAACTCATTCACCAATCCAGCTGATTGGCCAAAGGAAACTGACATCTTATTAATAGCTTTAACCATGCGATTACCTTTAACAGATGAATCAGTTAAAGTGTTCCATGTGGCATGCATAACTTGTTGTTCTTTGTCATACTCTTCACCCGCTTTAAGTGCAGACCCTATTCCCGATTTCAAAGAATACCAAGTGTTAATTGCCGCATTAGAAATAAAGCTGGCCGTCACAACATCTCTCAAAAAATGAGTCCCCTTATGGACTTCATCAAATGTTTTTTTAGCTGAATCATGCAACTTACTAAATGAACCGTTAGACTCAGAAGATCCACTGCGTAATTTTCGAAACATTTCGTTAAATTTATTGCCTGATTGGTCAGCCGATTTTGCCAATTTTTTAACTTCTTCAGTACTCTTATTAATATCGCTATTCAGTCCTGAATTCAGCTTGATTTTTTTGGCGGCATCACTCGTATACTTAAATTCTTGCTGCATTTTATGAACATTTTCAGTGACCTGGTTTGTTTCATTCTTTGCAGAATCCATACTGTGATAAACGTCTTGGACTGCATCACGAGTCTTTCTGACTTCGTCACTACTCTTACCACCAAAGCCACTAAAATTGTTTTTGAATTTATCAGTAATTCGAGAGGCTTCTTTCATTGTCTCCAGGAAGTCATCCATCATGCTGTTAGCCCGTTTGAAATCGTCTAGTCCATTTATACTGAGATCAAGTCCAATGCCAGCATGACGAACTTCTTTTGCTTCAGCCATTACTATTTACCTCCTTTCTAATTAATCTTTTTATGTTGAACTCCTTAGTGGGATAATGAAAACATTCCATTAAGGGTGGTGATACATGATGCACAAATACCTTGTTACATTTGAGAACCTTAGTGATGATGACAATAACGAATTGTCTGTAGCAATTCGTGGAAAGCTCGAAGATAATTCCGGACGTTGGTTACAAATATTTCCCAACCAGATTGCCATTAAAACCGACGCATCACTGAAGCAACTTGTTAAAGTTTTAGATCCAGAAATCAATAAAACTAGAATGTCTATCGTCGAATTCTCTAATGCATACTCCAACGAAGCTCGTTCAAAATCCTTATTGACTGACTTCGGGTTCTAACCAGAGCATCGTGCAACATATTCTTGGTAATGACGTTCATACTCTTGCTTGGAAACGGGACTTCCTTTGAATGTTAACCCAGTAAAAATAGATTTATATTTGTGATTTTGGAAATTCTTATTTTCTGGAATCACATTTTTATTGCACATCATGCTCTGCCTCCTTTTATTTTCCCTTCTTTTTCCCAAACATTTCATTTAATATTTTAGCCATGCCATAATACACACCTTGAGCGATAACCGATTCTTTTTCTTGCCGAACTAATTTAGCTTTGGCTCGATTGAGAACATATTCATCTTGATTCATCAAATTAATCTGATCTTCACTGATTCCCAATTCAACTGACATAACCAGAAAATCTTTATTGATTTCTTTTTCTGCCAACCGATCATCGATTTTGCCAAATTCATTAACATATTTGGAATTACTTTGGTCGTAGCGTTGTTGCAAGAAAGCGAAACGATTCCATCAAAATATTTAGCAGGCCGTTTCGTGCCAACAACGTCCCAAGATATGATTGAGCCTCACTCAAAGCCGTAGCGCCCAAACCAGAACCATGTTCACCAATATTCCAATACTTCATTTTAACAATTTGCGGTGTTTTTTCATCGGTACGCAGAACTTCCTTATCAAGAGAAACCAAGGTGTCGTGCATATTAAGTGCCCCAGAAGGACGGTTAGTCATCATGAAGATTTGTAAGGCCGTACGATAATCCGGAAAGACCATATTAATCTTTACTTCATCACCAGCACTGTTTTGCTTAATAACGGTTTTCTTAGTTAATTTTTCTGGCAGTTCATGATTCAAACTACCATAATCCAAATGCGGACTAACCAAGACGTTTTGCATCAACATCTCAAACGCCTTACCGTAATCAGAACTATCGTCGCCGACATTCATTAAATCCATGATTTGGGTAGCCACTCCAATACCTGGATCTTGTAAAGTGATCTTTGTTGTGTGTTTTTTATCCTTGTCGTCTTTCCATTCAACTGTTTTATGAATCTCATTGCCCATTACGGCTTCAAGCTTTTTTTCACTATTTTCCATTTTAATTTACTCCTTATGTAGAGGGCTATCACTGTGGTAGTCCCCTGTTCCATTTTAATTTAAGAAAACATTGAATCGTCTGGATTATTACCAGTATTTTGATAGTAACCAACCAAAACTGACCATGCCAATGAATATGCTGCTTCATTACCCTGGTTAGCTGGCAAGCCGGCGAGTCGGCAGCCTTCTGCGGTAATTTTTTCACCAGTTGATGAATTAACAATGTTCAACCCGAACAAATCATCAGCAGTTAATGGACCTTCTTCCATTAAGTCATGCTGAGCATGATACATATAGAACAGAATATCTGTCGTAGATGTTCCTGGGTAGGTGTTTAAGGTAATTTTCCCAGTTTCATCTTCTGTATCAAAAAACATAACATTCGAATGAAAATCGCCTTGCATAGTAGTATCAGCACTCGTTCTCTGTGAACTGAATGCTTCACCATTTTGAAAACCGCCAAGTTCTTTAGATTGGTTCTTCCACAGTAAATAAATATGGAGGAAGCGAGCAGAGTAAAGATTGACTTCTTTACCATTAGTTAATGTGATTGCCATTAGTATTTCCCTCCCTTTACAAAGTCAAATCAAGTTTGGCATTAATTGTATCAATGTCGTCAGCAATTTGAGCGCTTAAACTAAACCCGTTATATTTACGGGCAATGACGTCACTGTTTAACACTTTGGCTCGAGGAACACTGTTAACATCAATTGCCGTGTACAGCACACCCATTTGTAATAGGCTTGTGCTAACAGCGTTGATAGTCTGTGTCATCTCTTTGATTGTTAAATCATTGTAAATTGGGAAATTCTTACGGTTAAGATATTTCTGCAAGTTAGTTTGCAATGTATCAATCACTAATTGAGTATGAACAAATTGATCAATATAATTGCCAGCGAGTGCTTTACCATTTAACAGCATATAATCGCCAGCCTTATTAACGACCAAAGTGGCATTTAAACCGGCAATTGTATCATAATCATCGGTTGTTAAATCAGCATCTGGTTCAAACTGTGAAAGATTACCAATATGCTGAAAATCAACTGGTAGGTTAGCAGCAGCGTACGCTACCGCCTGAGCAGCAGGATAACGATCCTTAGCCGTTTCAACGATTGCAGCAGTGTTACCTAACCGGTCCTTTACTTTTTGATAGCCAGCAACATGAGTTGCTAACGTTTTCAGTGTGGTAACCGAGTTTGGCTGAGTTACCAACATAATTCTTTGGTTATCATATAGGAAATCAGAAAGCGCTTCGATCTCGGTCTCGGATGCTCCATCAAGCACTAAATATTTGAAACCATCAAATAAATGCTGGGTAATTCCAACAACAATTCCAGGTGTTGGAGTAGCCGTAACTTTACCACCGTGACCCGTTCCTTGAGATTTAACCCCTGAAGGTGTACTGGAATCCACATTAGGATATGCAATAACTTCAATAGGCCCGCGAAAGCCATTAACCTCAAACATCGCCGCTGCTTGAGCGTAGACACCTGTGCTTTCAGCATAATCTGCTGATAAGCTCTCCAAGTCATCATAAATATGACTCTTAGTAGTAGCATCGGTATTTTTGGTAGCAATTGCTACCGATGGGGCGCTATTCGGATTAGTTAAGGCATGAATAGCAACAATGAAATGTACATCAGTGGTTTGTTTAACAATATCTGACACTATGATTCAGCTCCTTTTTTTATATTAAATTCTGGATTAACACTAGCAATGTTTCCTGTTTGCGTCTGATCAGTGAAGTTGTCTTGAACTTCAAACGTATAATCGGCTCCCGCCGTGAATTGCCAGTCAACATCTAAATATTGATCAACTGGTGGAATAGCATCACAGTCTTTAGCCACAATGCCTTTTTGAAGCAAATCATATTCAGGTTGCTGTAGAAAAAACAATTTTCGTAACTGATGTCCTAATGATTTAGCTTCCATTTCATCACTTGAAATAGCTTTAAATTGAACATGCAAATCAAACGTTTCGTTTTCCACATCGCTAAACAATACCCGATCATAGTCATCGTATATCTTATAAGTGATATAGGGATATGCTGGCTGAACGTTATTGACACTTTGTGGACGTACTGGGATATCAGGGAAGTATTGCTTAATCTCGGCAACCAAGGCGGCCGAGAAAGCATGATAAAAATCGTTACTCATTAGTACCAACCTCTTTTATCTGGTAGTAAGTCATTCCAGCGTGTAAATCATCTGCATGATTGACTACTTCATACTTTGACCCATTAGATCGTTGGACTATCGTTCCTTTAGGACAAGCTACCATATGAGATAACCAATATAAGGTGCCAACCGGTAATTGGCCACCGTCTTCCTGGCTGTACGTCATGTTAGGGTTGGTTGTATTTGTTATTACTTCGGAAACGTGATAGACCACATTCGGTCCCAAAATCGGTTTCCCGAGATCATCTGTTTCACCAGTATCTTTCCCAATAACGGTAATAGTTAATTCTTCAGCTAACTGATCGTTCATAAAAGCAAAGTTGCTAAAGTTCTGAAATGCCATGATTACTTACCAGTAGTTGCTTGACCATTAGTAGTGGAAGGAGCATCTGAGGCTTGTGTGGTGCTCTGATCACCCAAGCTTACGTCACCACCAACTTTTGTTGGTGTCACTTGGACATTTCCAGGGGTTGATTCACCAGCAACGGTGAAGCCTGGCACGGCAATAAATTGTCCTAAGAATTTCTGAATATCTGGATCATAAAAAGCAACATAATATTTTCCATCGGGAATACTATCGCCAGCATCATAGCCAGTAATATGAACTACATAGGGAGCAGAATCATCAGGCAAAAATGCAATATTGTCTGGTTTTTCAGTGCTACGGTCCGGTTTTACATAAGCTCCGTCAGTACCTTTAGCAGCTTCTACAACAACTAATTCTTTACTCATAAAATCAAATCCTTTCTGTAATCCAATGAATGGAGTCACGTAACTCGCCCTTTTCAATCAATGGATCATCAAATCCTTTGTTCGCAATTGTTAATGGTGCATTTTTGGGTTTGCTAAATTCTTTTATGGTTCGCTTAATATCTTTGACAATAGCATCGCCTAAAACAGGAAAAGTGTCCTTATAATTTATCTCTCCAACAAATACTTTAAATGCCAAATCAGCAGCTAGTTCAGTCCAATTATCAAGATAGTGGTCAAATGTGTAGCGCAAAAAAGGACGTGGTGGAATATGCACCTCATCCTTTAATATGAACATCACTCGCATTCCATAAGGTTGCGATTTATCTGGGACCGCCAGAACATGATTATGTGGTGGCTTGGGCCGAAAAAGATTAGCAATCTGTCCGGGCTTACGCCCTTTGGCTTCTTTAGTTGGAATGATTAGACATGCTTTATTTTTAGGCTTTATATCCGCCCCATATTCATTAACTAGAGCGATCATATTCAAACGACTGTTAGTCCAGGGCACCCCAATGGATAATCTGACGCTCTGCAACTTTTCCAGCTGCTCAATGCCACTGGTTAAATGATTAAAGTCCTCTGTCATTCTGTCCACACGGCTCCCATATCATCTGAAACACCATAATCATCAACTATTTGGTTATATTCTTGTAAATAGGGATCAACGCCATTGAAGTTAACCATAGTTTGGGTATTGCCAAAGGTGCCAGCAGACTGAACACCACCATAGTTCATAAACCAGTCTGTATATAATAAATGACGCGTCCAAGAGATAATTCCCCTTGCTAACGCGTCATCACTAATTTGATCATGCTGAGCTTTTGCGATTGCATCATTAATTCTTTCAGTAATATGGTCATCACTGAAGCTTTGAAAAATTTTATAATCGCTTTTCACATCAACGATTGTGGGTGTTTCAGCCATCGCTGATTACCTCCTATTTACCAAGGCCGGATCCCCTAACTGACGTACCCGAAGCTTTAGGTGAATTAATAGTTGGAACAACATAATCTTTTCCAACTTTAAAGCCATATTTAACCAATTGAATGTTACGTGGATCATAAGAAACAGCAAACAGTGGTTTAGTGCCGGCCTTCAAATCAGCTTGGTAGGTATCAGGATTGGTCTGTTTTAAATCAACGTTAGTACCGGCCACATGGCAAGTAACTACCCGTTTTTGAATAATGGCTACCATGCCGCCCTTTTGGAATTCGTCACGTTGAACAACTAGGCCATTAGCCGGAGTAGCCGCTGCATAATCAATGGCTCCAGGGCCGAAGATGAGTGCATAAGTAGTTCCATCAGAAGCAACCGGAATGCTATCATCTTGAATGATGCTCATACCTTGATAAGTGGCAATTGGAGTAGCTGCGCCAGCAGGTTGCAGGTATTCAATCAATTGTTGTTCACGCATTTCTGAATAAGCTGCTGAGTTAACAACTAAAGTTGACAGCGTGTTATCCATTACATCACCCATGCGGGCAAGTGCTTTAACAAAGTCTGCGGCAGATAATTCCTTTTCAGCGCCAACGCCATAAGTCTTGGCAGTTGCAATATCTGCGTTGTTGAAAGTGGCTTTAACAGTATCCAGCAAAAGCTTTGTATCTTGGCGAGTCCACCAGTTGCCAAAACGATTAGCAATCTGCTGTTGGGTACTTGCACCAGAAACTAAATCTCCCCAGTCAGTATTACCGAATGACTTGTTTTGATACATCTTAATGCCGTTTTCCATAGCAGAATCAACACCATTAGTTTGAATATCTTTAGTGTCATTCCATTCATCAGCGTCACCATTTAAATCATTCATTGCAGGAATCTCAACCGTTCGTCCTGGTTGAAGCAATCGGCCACCTAATACTGGGTCATTTTTCAAGACACCGGATTGAACAAATCGATTAGTTTGAGTATTTTGACGATAGATCCAGTCCAAAAAAACTTTTGGTTCAATTAAATTACTAAAATTGGTAGGTTTTCCGTTAATTACGGCCATTACCTACACCTCCTATTTAAGTTTGTTGTACAAATCTGGGTTCTGACGATAAAGGTTAGTCTGCTCTTCAAGGCTCATCTGCGCAAAATCTTTGCGTGTCATAGAAGCGTTAAATTGTTGACCACCATTCTGTGGTGATTGATTACCCGTAACTTTCTTTTCAACAGCTTCTTGAACTGCTTTATTAAACAAGTTTGTAAACTTATCTAAGTTATTGTTACGAACATCTTCTTTAACATCACTAATAAACTCCGCAAATTCAGCTGGAATGTGCTTGTCAGTTAGAACAGTTTTAGTTGCAGCTAAAGCATCCTTACGGTTCGCTTCATCTAACTTCTCTTGAAGGCGATCTTGTTGCTCCTTTAGAGCTTGTCGTTGCTCTTCTAAATCGGCTTGGGCCTTCTCACTAGCATTCATGCCGGCTCGCTTTTCACCCTTTTCAAGCCATTCTTGTTCCTTTTGTTTCAGCTTATTTTCAAAATCATCCCGCAGATTGCTTTCTACTTCTTTAGCCTTAGAGGCCATCATCTTGCCAATATCATCCTGTGTGTAGGTCTTGCCAGCTGGCTTGGAATCTTTAGGATCTTGAGCAGGATCGTTAGATTTTGGCTTTGGATCAGTTGGTTCAGGGTCATTACTTGGATCAGCAAAGAATTGCAAATTTGTTTTCATCATCAAAACTCCTTTTTTAAGTCCGTAGACTGAATTGTTTGTAAGTGCAATAACTAAATCAATTATTCTTTAACGCCTGTAATTGAGAAAAAGGCAAATCAAAGAACTAGTTTTTAAGTTTCATGTTCATCAAGCACCCTATCAAGTTCACCAGACAGCAGATTTCCATCTTCATCACAGGCTACCAGCTGGCAACGACACCTTGGGTGAGTATCCGCGATTGGAATCGGTGCTCGTCCATAGGCAAATTTTTGTCTATCAAGTGGTTTACAAATATAACAAACACGGCCATCTTCCTCGGTTAGCCACATCACATACTGAACATTCTGTTCATCATACGCCCTGTTCTTACCACTGTTGCTATTGCGTATAGCTTCATTAGTTGTTAACGTATGAATTCTGGACAGCATCTGATTCATAGGCGTTGCTAAATTGTCATCAATTCGATCACCGCTTTGAGGAATACTGCGGGTCATCTTATTGATGTCTGATTTCTGCATGCCGCGACTCAATCCCTTGTTCAGGGTTTCTTTCATTCGTGTCGTCATGACGTCGCCATGCACCCAAATTCGTTGAGAATACTCAGCTTGGTTGGCTACTTTAGCTGGGACCGTTGTTAACTTATTAGGGCTAGAGTCCTCATATCCGTTGATGTACTGCTGTTTGAGTTCATTAACTGCAAATGATTCACTTTTTGCTGTAGCAATGCTCATACCGGCGCCAATCATTGCACCCAACATATCACGCCGAGAAATAGATGCTTGGGCAAAGATTGCTTGCAAGCGTTTAGATAACTCATCGTCAGGACTAGCATCAGCTAACATTTCATTAATTGCTTGGTAAAAGCTCTGAATATCCCAGGAATTAACCTGTTGAGACACTTGATTAAGAGTTAAGCCATTATCATCAGCATATTCGTTATAAAACTCTTGGAGATGATTACCAATGATACTTAAGGCTTGCTGATAAAAACCGTCAATCGTCTGATTGTTGCGGTTGTCCCGTTGGATCATCTTGCTGATCTTCTTGCGCTCCTGCTTGATCGTTGTCATCATCATCACCCGATCCGTTGTTCATCTTTTGTGCCTTAGCTTGTGCATTGGCAATCAGTGTGGCGGTCCGATCATCTTGCTGAGAGTCATCATCAGCAGATCGCTCTTGTTCCTGATCAGCAGGAATCCCGGTAATCGGTTCGGCTAATTCACGTAATGTTTGTGCAGAGAACTTGCCAGTTTGATTCAAGCCTTGGATCAATGTCATGGTTTCCTGGTTGTTCTTAGGCAGGTTTGGCGTAAACGTAATGGTTACATTGTCAGCTGGATTAATGTCATCCGTCACTTTGATACCTGTGCTTGAAACATAGTTCCAATAAATTGCCAATAGCCTTAGCCGTCTTCGCAATCCCCGCTGATAAAGCGTTTCTGACATAGCCATTTCTTGATCGGATCCCCATAGTTTATAAGCCATAGCAACACCAGAGGCGTTGGCTGCAAAGTTCTGATCTGTTGTATCTGGTGTGTTAGTGTCTTTATGAATATCAGATAGCAACTGCTGAATGTATATCTGCCACTCACTAGCATTCAATGACTTGGTTAAATAGGCTGCTGAAGTATTACTGATGGTTTGCGAACCATTAGGATTATCATGCACGTATGGCTTTAGATAAAGCACGTTGGCCTTGGTATCTAAAACTTTCTGAACCATAACCGGTGAGTTAGGTTTGCCTTTTGTCGTTGACTGGTTTGTATAGCCGCCACTCACATTATCGAGATATACTGGCTGGCCTTTCGGATCCAACATTTGTTCAGTCTTGCCAGATTGATTAGCAACTTTCCCATTAACCATCAGCATTGCGTTGCTAAGATCTTCTTGTGAGTTCGCCATTTCAGATATAGCTTGGTCATAAGCATCAATTTCATCCAGCTTAGTTTCCCAAGCGCCCACGCGTTCCTCATTCAACCGATATTCAGTTAACGGTACTTGTTGAAAATAGTGTTCCTCGTCACTCGTTAATGTCCAATCAGAATCAGGATTGGCGTCAGCAGTAAAGTGATAAATGTGGTTGTCGGTGTATACCTCAATTTGATAATACGTTTCATCAGCAACGTTCACGGCATAATAACGAACAGCAAATAGTTCTACAGGTTCTACATCGGTAGACCAAACGACAAATGCACTGTTGGGGTCAATCGCCGTAATCTTAGGTTGCTTAGTTCCTTCAGGTACATACAGTAATTCATATGCCCGCCCAACATTTGCCAAATTTTTACCCATAATCTTTTCATGATATGGTTCATCATTAGTTTGATTAAAATCATCAACAGCCTGAATAACATTTTCACCAGTGTCGTTTTCATCATCTTTATTTTGATAACCAAAAGTCAGCGGTGTTCCAAACTCATAACCAACTTGGATATTGGTAATGTATCGTGCTAAAGCGCTTGATATCCGATTGTCAGCCCGATTAGAACGCTTATTAGACAACCAGTAATGAATATTATTATCGGCTAAGTAATAACGTTCTAACTCCAAAATGCGCGGTAATTGATTATTAAAATGATCGCTGACGTACCATTGCACTAACTTTTGAAATTTATTTGGATCATCTTTAATTGGTTGCCATGAGGATACTGGAATGTTGTATGATTGATTAGTTTGAAATGCATATCGATTACCATAACGTTGACCATTTAATAAGTTAATGGAATTTGGCTGTGGATTGATTGAACGATAATGTGCTGATAAATCATTTGTTTCCGCCACTGTCATTTACCTTACTTTCATCGTTTTTGTGTAATTCACAATATTTATGAGCAAATTTAACGGCCAACAACTTTTTAGAGTCATTGACCGATTTATCTGTTTCGTTAATGTTGTCATTCACTAATTTTGCTAAACTTTCAAATATCATTTTGACATCCAAACCAATTGGAATGGAATAAGTTATGCCACGATCTTTAAATTCAAGCGGTTTTCCATTGAGCATCGGTTCAAACACATTCATATCCATTGATGCCGTTTGCTTAGTTGTTGCTTGTTTTTTCCATTCTTCCATTGTCATTAGCTTTGACATTTTCATCACTCCTAAAACAAATCATCGGGATAATCGATCAATCCTTTGTCAGCGAGCAGTTGATCTTGCTGATCATAATTGTCGTGTGGCTGATTATATTCATGATTCCATTGACGTGTTGCAATCGCGTAGCGAATAGCATCCATCACGTGGTCATGTTCTTTGACTGGTTCACCCGTTTTGTCATTCCAGACGTACTGATACACCTCGTCTAAAAACTGCTGTATGCCTTCTTGAACAGCCATAAACTTATGCTGCTTAATAAGCCCTGCAACTTGTTCAATGCCCTTTAAAACGGATTTATACGCATACTGAGCGTTGATGTTATTTTCCTTGAACTTGTCAATATGTTCAACTCGGGCTGTGTCACAATAAAACGGAATATTGTACCCATAATCTTGTTGAACCTGTTTGGCAATCTTGACCCAATACATAATCTGTTCCAAATGCCCAGTATGCTCTTCAACTAAGTAAGTATTACCATCATTATCATCAGCCAATACAACAATTGACGTATCGTGCTCGTATCCCCAGTCAACACCACAATAGTACGTTAACTGTTGATCAGCAGTTCGTTTGTCAAACTCGGCGCGCGTAATTAGATTCTTTGATTTGTCAAAGTCTTGATAAACTAGTCCTTCACCAGCAACCCATAATCCGAGTATCTTACGATCATAGAACATACCAGATGGAGTTGTTGATTTCTGACCAGCCACATATTCTGGATCTAATACGGTGTTATCGTCCATTGTAAAGTGATTGCTGATGATTTCGCTAGAATGCTTAGGATTATCTATATAATCCGTTTTGAGCCAATGTGTGGGCACATCAGGGTTAGTATCACAAACAACTCGTGCACCTGGTGTAGAGCATCGTGAACGGATCTCTTCGAATACTTCTTTATTGGCAAGTGAGGCTTCATTAATGTAGGCTCCAAACGAAGTCATTCCACGAATAGCGCCCAATCCAGATATAGATCCTGTAAACGTCTGAACTATTTTAACTGCAGGCAAACCAGGGAATTTAATCTTGAACGAATTGTGTTTGTCAAATTTAAAGGTCAATCCAAACGTATTAGCAATTTCATTCAAGATGTTATTGGCAATTGATTTGCTTGAAACTCCGGCCAGAATGTACATTGGATATTTAACTTTCTTAGATCGTGCAATTTCGGCAGCATGTTTAACTTCATATAGAAAAACAAAATTATCAACAAATGTTTTACCAGCACGAACGGCACCGTAATTAATCATCAATTTCCAATGACGGTTATTCAGTTCTTGGTTTAAAACCTGCTGTTGCTTCTTAGTAAATAGATTATCAATCGTCATTCTGATCATCCTTCGGAACGTTCTTAGCAAGCTTGCCCAACATATCAGTTAATGCATCCATTTGATCATCTTTATCATCTTCAAGATCTGCCAACTTGGCTTCAGCAATCTCAGCCTCAGCTTTGGCTTTACGAACTTTGGCATCGATCAAGTTGCCATCATCTGCTTTGAGCTTGCCGGCCATCTGTAAGACTAGCTGAGCAGCCCCAACCTGATCTTTATAGCTTGGCGCACCCGTATATGATCTATCTTTAAGCGTTTTGTGTTCCAGATAATCGTAT
Organism: Lentilactobacillus sp. TOM.63; assembly: GCF_030361045.1. Classification (NCBI taxonomy): domain Bacteria; kingdom Bacillati; phylum Bacillota; class Bacilli; order Lactobacillales; family Lactobacillaceae; genus Lentilactobacillus; species Lentilactobacillus sp. TOM.63. Next base: position 3,532 of record NZ_JAUCAP010000007.1, on the reverse strand, counting down.
TCCTGTGTTCGCCGAGTAATTAGCTTGCCAGTGGCAATATTTAAGATATTCACAATTACTTGATCCGTTGTCACTTCTGCGGTTGTTTCAGCTTTTTGTGTCTTTTTTGCGAGATAATTCTGAATTCCTGCATTATCAAGCAATTCACGTTTTGCATTATGCGCAGTAGCCTTAGCATAACCGGCATTTAACGCCGCTTGATAGGCATTGTGAGTTTTAATATATTCTCTTGCAAACTTCTTCTGTCTTGGTGTCATTACATATCACCACACCTCCGTGTTAGTTATTTTTATGTATAAAAAAACGCTGCATCTCTGCAACGCAAAATTATAAATTACATGAATTCAACTCTGGGTAAATGACTTTTAGTATTGTAACCAACCGCTTTCGTAAGGCAACATAGCATCATTAATCATCTTATCTAAATAATCATCATGATCTCTTTGGAGTGCTTTAACATAATCATCAACATCAAAAGTGCAGCCCACATGAACATCTGGCTGTGATGAAACCCAATCGGCCGAATTGAAATATTTGGTCATTTTTTTGACAATCTTCTTCCCCACAATTTTTGCTTGCTTTTTACGGCCTTTTTTGTTGAGATATTTTGGATTAATCTGTTTTAATAATTCTTTTTGCTTCATGGCATTTGCTCCTTCGCTTGTCGTTTAAATAACGCTGTTTCTCGCGTTTGTTGTGCTGGTTAAAGTATTTGTTCAGCTCACCATCACACTTGGCCTCTGTGGGCGACTCATAGCCAAATTTGGTGTGTATCATTCTCATGGTTCCCACCTCAACTGTAAGTAATATAAAATTATTAAGAGTGCCAGCATGATTGCGAATACAACAAAATCTTCTTTTTTCATGCTGCACCTTCTTTCCAAAATAAACGCCCAGATTTTCCACATCTGGACGATACTCGCTGTGTTAATCAAACGAAACGTTAAAAATGCGAGCAAAAGTTGTCCGTGGGAGTTACACTCACGATTGGCTTTGGTGGCAACTGACTAGCTAAGACTTATCAAGTCGATTTGATCATCAAACAAATAAATTGAGGGGGTGATTCCATTACAGAAGTTTCATCATATTTTCAGAAGATAAAAATTAGTGCCCCAGCTAGTCTATGATCGCCAGTGGGAATCGAACCCACTTACGTCCAACAGCGATCTTTAAGTTTTTCTACGATACCAGAATAACCCCGTTTTACTGGTGTTTTCGGCAGAACATCGGCAGATTGTCGGCAGAAAGTCGGCAGATTATCGGCGAACTTTTTTTGCTCGCAATTTATCCCGGGGACAAACTATCGCAAACACCCATAAAGCTTGTTTCTGATAATCGTTATATGTACGCTCAGGCAGATAGTTTAAATCATACTTCTCTGCTAAGCGTTCACAGCACTTTTTGACCGTGTAGTGATTAATGAATCGGTACTCCAATAGGTCGGCTAAGAAGGCATTCTGGTCATCAATCGAGCTCATGAGTTGAATAGTCTTCAAACGTAGCTCACATTCCATCTTAGCGGTGGCTTGTTTAATCATCTTATCTTCTCGTCGGGTATGTCTTGGGTCTGACTGCGCCTTTGGCATGCCATCCATTATCGGCGACTGCAAGGAGAAACTGAATCTCGCCGCTTCAAGTTGCCAATCCTGATACTCACACAAAAATTGTTTAGCATTTTTAATTGTTTGCTTTCTATCCAATAAGCCAAAGACACTGTCCATCTCCGCAACTCCTTTATTGTCACCTTAGTTGATGTTATACTGAAATTGCCTATTAATTAGCATCACCTCGGCTTCCGGAAACGGGAGCTTTTTTATTCAATAATTTTCAATCTTTTCAATTTCAGCTAGGATATCTTCACACTTAGCCTGGTTATACATAATGGGAACCATCTCCGCTTTTAGAGAAGCATATTTTTGATCTAGAAAACGATTATTTCGAGCATGTGCGATCGCTTGGTTATACAGTTGAGCTTCACGAATTGCCACTTCATTCTGCTGAGACTGACGTTTAATGACCTGATATTTCAATTGCTTCAATGCTTGGCTAATCGCCTGCTTAATTTCCACATTTTGAATAGTGAGTTTATCAGCTACTCGATCTTCACTGTAAACCGTTACTAATATCTTTTGCTGAGGGACAGTCACTACCCAAATGTTATCTTTTTTAAATAGGGCTTTACGCCCATTTTCTTCACAATGGTCCTTAACGGCGTTTGCAAAGAACCGCTTAATCCACTTTTGAGCCTCACTTACCGGCACATTAAAACGTTGATTCAATCTATCGTAGAAGTGTTTTGAAACCTGATAGTCTACCGTTGCCATTCAATCACCCCATATAGTAGCCTTGCTTAACGGCATCTTCCCATTCGCTTCTAATCCAAGTATCTTGGCATTTATTAATACTTCCGTAGCAATCCACTTTGCCATTTACATGGATCCAATCCAATTTAGAATACTTACCCATTGCTTGCTTTTCTTTATCTGATAAGGGTGTTACTGTCCATCCTGGTTGAATATAATGCTCTAGTAAATTCATTCTTCCGCCTCCACTATCTAACTGTTAACATGCGCGTTCGATGTTAACTGTTTGCCTTTTTTTTAATCTTTTGTAACCGCCGCCAAAGTGGGATAATTAAGTCATTCCAATATGAAGGTGGTGAAGCAATGTATTTTGTTATCTATAAGGCTACGAATGGCCAGTATTATTTTGTGATCAAGGCTGACAATCGTGAAGTTGTGGCAACAAGTGAAACTTATTACTATAAGGAAACTGCGCAGCGCACAATTGAATCCATCAAACGAGGAGTCAATGTGGATTCAATTGTTCTTGATCTGACCAAGTAGCTGATTACTCAAAGAGGTAAGTCTTGCGGAACTCTCCAACAGTTGATGCGAGGCTTCCTCTTTTTTTGAAAATTCAAGTTTTGAAAGATTATCGATAATTGAATCCAGTTCGTTACTAAAATTTTCCATATCATCGCTCATTTGTCTTCCTCCATCAGTTAACATGCACGTCCAATGTTAACTGTTTGCCTTTTTTTCTTAAAAACGTCAACTTCTTTTCAAACTTTCAATTTTCCTATCACAGTTCTGGTTCATGCAGATGGTCTATTTCGTATAGTGCGATCATAATCCCGCCAGCAATACCATTCATGGCTTCATGGTCAATGAAACCGCCATTCTCGGCTGCTGCTTCTTTTAACCGTTTCTCAAGCCGACTTTTAAGTAATTTCATATCATCATTCATTTGTCTGCCTCCCGAGATTCAAGAAGGCGTAACATTCCAGTAATGGCACTCAAACCATTCTTGGTAAACCGCATTTGAATAGCCTTATCTTTCTTGTGAGGATACTTTTGAATTGCGGTAAAAGTAAAAGTCCCATCTGCATTAGGCTGAATTCCGAAAGTACTTTCAATAATTCCTTTTTCTGCTAACGCTACATATTCGAACTGGCTCATTTATCTATCTCCTGAATTTTCCACAAATATATTGCTTGTCGTTGCTTCAATGCATCCCTTAGCATCCATTT